>JAVCCD010000276.1 GCA_030765665.1 Candidatus Tenebribacter mawsonii
GATTCTCTTTTCTATCATGGTAAGGTTGATGTTAATGTAAAAACAGGAGTATCCGGAGATGTAATGTTCTTTTACGATTCCGGTTATAATCGGTTTGTTGACATTCAGTCTCCACGAAAACTGAAAAAAGAAAAACAACAATCGGATGACAGTCCACTCTTTGGACGTTTACCACGAGATTTGGAAATAACCGGACCACAACTTGCAAATTATAGAATTCTTGGTGTTATCCCCGAGAGGAATTTCCTATATAAAAACACAAAAGTTGAAATTATTGAAGATGAAGAATCAGAAGTTTATGCTGGATTGAAATTACGACATTTCTCCGGTTTATATAAGAAACTTCGCGCTGAAAAAGAATATTATTATACTGTGATCGCAGTAACAGAATCACGTAAATACATGCCTCATGCAGAACCAGTTATCGGTATACCAATTGATAACTCACCAGAGAAGATCCGAGAATTATATTCTGTTTATGTCCAAGACAAAAACCGTCTACAATTTGAATGGGTAAGATCTTTATTTACAGCTGATCAAACTAACCACAGTTTATATCTCGTTAATAAAACTGATCTTAACAAATTCAACGCTTACAATGAAGAGCAGAATAAAGCAGAAATGGATCCGGAATTTGAGACTACACTGGAAAATCCTGCTCAACTTATTTATCAGAGATATTGCGGATATCCTTATACCCCTTCTAATACAGTTGCTGTTGATATTATCGACGGTAAGATAGTGAATGAAGATAAGGACATTGATGTAGAGATAGGCAACATTGAAGATTTTATAGCTGTTTTTTCACTCCAAGACAGGGCTGGATATGAGACATTCTCAGATCTAAGCACATTTGATATTGTCAATTCTTCTACACTTCCAACCATCACAGATGAATGGGAAGTAAGAGACCGAAAGAATGATAAAGGTGATTATAACGCAATTTATTGGGATAAACCAACTGTATTTTTAACTAATTGCACCTACCTCAATGATGATAAAACAAAGATTCTTGTAAATTACGATATTTTCAAAAATGTAAAATATGATAAAATTAAAAATGTTTATTTTACTGTTTTTGATGAGGCGGGAAACGAAATAACTACGATCAATGAGTTTTATCAAGACAGCAAACTGAAGATCAAACTCAATGAACCATCTGACAGAATATCTTTTAAAATGAGAGTTGTTGTTAATGGTGATTCGGGTGAAGATCATATATTCACACAAGATCTTATCTTCAATCAAGACGTAAAATCACTCACACCAAGTGTATTATACCTCAACGGTGAAGAAGTAAATAAATATTCTTACACTATATATAAAAACAACTACTCGAATGAAGAGTGGAGACTTTCTAAAAATACACTCGGTGCTCAACGTGGTACAGTTGATAATGTAAGTTATAGAAGTATAAGCTATAAAATGGTTAGTAAATTTGATGCTGAAAAAGGATTGTTGCTGGTTGATCCAAACTTCACGGTAAGAATGGATGATGAGTTGAAAAATTCAATTAGGACAAATCTCTATGCAGAAGAAGTTGCTAAATCCATTGAAGATTACAAAAAAGAGATTGCTGAGTATACAGCATCGAAAGACACCTTGGAAACTGAAGCTGACTTAGCTAATGCAGATGCAGCAATTGACCATTATCAAACCCAGATCGATCTCATCGAGAAAGATCCTATACTTCAGAAAGCAGCAACCTTTACAAAGAATAAGACAAGACTTAAATTTCTGGAAAAAGTTAAGACCATTGCAAGCCGTTCATTCAAATACAAAATGGTTAAGACAGATGGAATGGCACACTTTGCATTTTCTGATGTTTATACAACAGATAAAATGGAAAAGTTGCCTTTTAATGAATCTGAGAGAGAGACTTTTCTGACTTTAGGTAAAGATCATTTCTATCCAATTCCGAACTGGTTCCAAGCAGATAAATTACCAGCACTGATCGCAACACTTGTTTTCGGTTTTATGGTTTTCTTTATGATAAGACAAGCAAAAAGCGGAAAGGAACTTTACATTAGACCTATTGCTGGTATCGATGAAATAGATAATGCTATTGGACGTGCAACTGAGATGGGTAAACCAATCTTATTCGTTCCCGGACTTTCAGGGATTACCGATGTGGCAACTCTTGCCGGTCTTTCAATATTGGGTCGCGTTGCTAAAAAAGCTGCGGAATACGATACTAGAATATTAGTTCCTGTTCGTGATTATATAGTACTGCCAATTGCGCAGGAAGTTGTTAAGGAAGCCCATTATGAAGCTGGACGCCCTGACTCTCATGATAAGAACAGTGTTTTCTTTATCACAACCGCTCAATTTGCGTTTGTTGCCGGTGTTAATGGTGTGATGGTCCGTGAGAAAACCGCAACGAACTTCTATATGGGAATGTTTTTTGCAGAAGCTCTTATTATGACCGAAACAGGGAACACAACAGGAGCAATCCAAATAGCCGGTACCGACGCTGTTACCCAGATTCCGTTCTTTATCACAACTTGTGACTATACACTTATCGGAGAAGAATTATATGCTGCCTCAGCTTATTTAGCGCGTGAACCTCTGCAACTTGGAACACTGAAAGCAGTTGATTATACAAAATTTTTAATATTAGCATTTATAGTTATCGGAACATTATTATCAACGGTTCAAGCAACGTTCCTGATAAATGCATTCCCGGAAAAATAGGAGAATAAATGAAACGACAAATTCCTTTAATAATAATAATAACCCTAGGATTTATGTTTGTAGCTCATTCATTTATCCCTCACAAAATATCGGTTGATTTTTTTGATTGGTTCCAGGATTGGGCAAAAGCAATTTCTCCATTCGCTGTATCTCTTGGAATAATGAGTCTATTCATGGTTCATGGAACTAAGATTAAAAGAAAGGTCCCTAACTGGCAATACAGTGTAGTTACTTTAGCAGGACTCGTGTTTACAGCATTTGCAGGATTTGTGTGGGGAACACAATCTGGAACACCATATATGTGGTTGTTCGAGAATGTTCAAATGCCTATGAGTGCAACCATGTTTGCATTACTTGCCTTCTATATTGCCTCTGCAGCCTATAAGGCTTTCCGTGCCAGATCTGCTGAAGCTACAGTACTTCTTGTTGCCGCAATCATAGTTATGTTGGGTCAAGTTCCGCTGGGTGCTATGATCTCTAAGTGGATCCCTGAAACATCCACCTGGATTCTTAATGTTCCTAACCTTGCTGCCAAACGTGCTATAATGATTGGTGTAGGATTGGGAATAACTGCTACTTCACTTAAGATCTTGCTTGGAATAGAAAGAACTTATCTCGGTGGAGGTGACTAAAATGAATAAGAATGTAATAAAATTCTTCGATAAGATACAGAACATTGATAGACGTTACATCTACTTAGTTGTAGCATTTTCTATTATTATTCCACTTCTTATTCCGTTTAATTCACCTACCTATGTTACTAAACCTACAGAAGATATTTATAAAAAAATAGATTCTTTTGCGGGTGATGAGAATAAGGCAATTTTAATGTCATTCACTCATGATGCATCTACAATGCCGGAATTATTCCCGATGGAAGTTTCTGTGTTAAGACATTGCTTCGAAAGGAATATTAAGGTTTTCACAATATGCTGGCTTCCTGCAGCTGCCCCGCTGGTAGATTATGCTATCAATACAGCTAAAGAAGATTTCGATGTTCAATCGGGTGTTGACTACTGTAACTTTGGTTATAAACCTTGGGCTATACAATTACCAATTATGCTTGGAATGGGTGATGATATTGCCAAAGCTGTAGAAACTGATTCTCAAGGTAGAAAAGTAGAAAACCTGGAGATCATGAAAAATATCAAGAACTACGATGATATGAACCTGGTAATTGACTTTGCTGCAAGTAGTAGCTCCATTACTTGGATAACTTATGCTAGGGCAAGATTTGGTGCAAACATTGCTGCCGGTGTTACCGCAGTTATGGTTGCCGATAATTATCCATACTTACAAACAGGGCAATTGATGGGTATGTTAAGAGGACTTAAAGGTGCTGCTGAATATGAAAAGCTGGTTGATGTGTTTGCTGCTTATGAAAGTGAAGATTATCCTAATGGAAGACCTTTCAGTAATGAGATCATCAAGGAAACACGTGTTCCAATTACCGGAGATACTGTTCCTTATAAATACAAAAAAGCTCGAATTGGTATGAATGCACAATCTGTTGCTCATATCATGATGATATTCTTTATCCTTCTTGGTAATATTGGTTATTTCATTACTAAGAAAAAGGAAATATAGGGGGAAACATGTTTGAAACAATAAGTAATTTCGTCGCAGCATTCCTAACCTTGAGTATCTTCTCATTCTTGTATAAAGATAATCCTTTCTATAAATTTGCAGAAGCATTGCTTGTAGGTATATCAATGGGTTATGCAATACCATTGGTTTATGAGAATGTGTTCATGCCCTATGTGTATACACCTATTTTCTTAAACCATAAGTTTATAATTATCATACCAGCTTTATTAGGCTCACTCTATATGCTCAGATTCAGCAAGAATTTAGGTTGGCTTTCCAGGTATCCAATCGTCTTTGGTATGAGTATTGTTGGTATGAGTATTCCTTTGTCTATCCACTCATCCGTACTCGTGCAGATGAGAAGTGCAATGTTACCGATAGATGGTATCAATTCAGCTCTTATATTTATTGGAACTGTAACAATTCTATTGTATTTCTTCTTCTCAAAAGCGCACAAAGGCATATATGGAAAAGTAACTAACGTTGGTATCTGGTTCATGATGATCGGATTCGGTGCTTCCTTTGGATATACTGTGATGGCTCGTGTATCATTGCTTATCGGACGTATTCAATTCTTACTGGGTGACTGGTTGGGATTAATTAAATAAGCACGAAAGATAAATAGTAAAGCCCCTCAAAAAGAGGGGCTTTTTTTATGATCGTCGTTCTGAGGAATTCTCCCTGTTGTTACTCAGCCTAAGGCTGATAAATCTTAACTTAGAACCTGTGGATTTGTGATTTATGATTATTGATTAATAATTTAAAACGACTGAGTTTGTTCATTCGTAATTTATAATTTTTCCATACTATCCTTCCTTAAAAGAGCAACATGAAAGACACGTCCAGTGTACACTCCGCTACGAACAGGCAAGCAGGATGACGAAATTTATTTTGTGAATTTTTCTAAAACAGAATCCAATTTTTTGGTAAGATTTATAAAACTGTATTTTTCAATATCCGTTAAAGTAACTTCTTTTTTCAGCTTACAAAGTTTATAGTTATTTTCAATATAATCAGCAATAGCATTTACATTATCATATTGGAACATTTTACCGCTTCCGGTTTCCTGTAATATTTTTGCAGGTTCACTGTTTGTGGGTCCAACGCCTAATATTGTAACTCCACTGCCCATATATTCAAAAATCTTGGCAGTTATAATTCCTTCATTATTTTTCACATTATTTATCATTAAAAGCAACATAGAAGACTTAGACATCATTCCAATTGCTTTTTGGTGAGACACATGTTTATTAAATTTTACGATTCCACTCTCATCCAACTTACATAATTTCTCTTTTACTTCTTCTGAAATATTGCCCCAGAAATTCATTTTAATATTTGTTATACCCTTTTTATGAAGTTGTAAAATAGCTTTTAAAACTGAGGTCGGATTTGATTCAGGTGGAAGTGTTCCAAAATAGTTCAGATTAAAATTATCATTTACTTTCTCTTTTTTGATTCCCTTATAATCTTCCGGATCAAAACCATTTGTGATGAGATGTATTTTATCTGGTGAACAATTGAGATCGGAAATGATCTTCCGAGATGCTGCAATTACTGAGTCACAGTTTTTCACAACTTTGTTTTCCAACTGCTTATCAAAATAGCTCGTTATTTTCATACGCTTAACATTTTTCAAATAACCCATTTGAGTCCAGGGATCTCTAAAATCTGCTATCCAGTTTATATTATACTTTTTCTTCAGCTTAAGCCCGATTAAATGAGTAGAATGCGGTGGTCCTGTTGTTATTACTGCATCATATTTATTTGCTAACAGCTCTTTTCTTGCTGACCGGTAAGCAAACTTATTCCAAATTCTACGTGCGTCAGGGATCACTAAATTCAGCCTTATCCAAATAGATATTTTTTTAAACAGAGAATCAGTAGAATTAGTTTCTAAACTTCCATATGGTATTTTACTCTCCCCTGCTTTTCTATAGAATCCACTGAAAGTTGGTGTTTTGGTTCGGATCACTTTAATTTCTTTTGGAACATCAGCCAGCAACGATTCATCGATAGCAGGATAATCTCCATTTTGAGTTGTGAGTACAGTTGCTTCCCACCCATGCTGGGGAAGATATTTTATGAACCGGAGCCAGCGTTGCACTCCAACTCCACCACACGGTGGCCAGTAATAACCTATAACCAATAATTTCTTCATTTATTTATACCTTTGACAATTTTGATGTTGATGTTCTTTTTGTCCAAAAGTTTTTAGGAAGGAAATATTAATTATGCGTCCAATAGATAGAAAAGTATATAGTAAGATCAAAGAAAAAGGTATTGCAATGGATGATGTTTTGGAAATTATCGACAGCACAACCACGCAAGAGATGAAGAAGAGTTTTCAGGATGATTGTTTGTTCCAATCTGATAAATACTTTGCTAAGAACATAATAAATTCTTTATTAAGAAGCAAGCTGATAAAACAGGAAGGAAACAAATATTTCAAAAATGAACCAAAGAAGGAAGAGAAAGAAAAACCTGCAAATCAATAATAACCATTTAGACTAAACTCGAATTACTTTTTATAAAAATAGATTTATCAAATTGATACATTTCTAAACAAATTATTATCAAAAATATAATTTCTAAATTCTAAGAAAAACAACTCATAAATTAGTCAAAATTCATCA
>JAVCCD010000182.1 GCA_030765665.1 Candidatus Tenebribacter mawsonii
ATACTTATTCAGCACGTTTTTTTCATAAACTTCAAGTGTGCTGGCAAGATGATTAAGGTAGGCTTTCTTTAAAGGATTACTTGTAATTGATGCAACTCTCTTCCAAATTAGATGCTCAATATTATGTGCTCTTAATACTATTGATGCAGAAGAAAATTCTCTGATTGTTTCAATATAAGGTGACATGAACAATGTCTCAATCTGAACAATGTCAAAAACTTGTTCTGATAATATTTCTTTTAATTTATTTCGAAAATCATCAGAAATAAACCTATGAATATGATAAGATTTATTAGTAAATAAATTCAAAAATGCAGCAATAGGTTTAATTCCCAAATCAATGTAAACAAGTTCTATATTTGTTTGATTTTTATACGATTCAGGAATGTCAGCTGGGTTAGTATAATATTTGTTTGAGTTGATTGCCAGCACCTTAACTTTGTGACCTGCAGCTATAGTCCCTTCAATAAGATTGTTCATTGCAATTGGTCCGCCTTCATGAGGAGGCCATGGCGATTTGTTACAGATAAATAGAATATTTAAACTATTGTTCATCAGGCTAGCTGCTTTTCTTTGATTTGAATTTTTTAAAGAATTTATTCCAGCTCTCTGTGTCCATTAACTGAGCATCGGTTGTGGCTTTATAGGTAAGGAATAATCCCAATGGTAGAACAATTAAAGTAGATAGCCATAAACCAAATTCAACATTCCATTCGCCCGTTTTAACAGCTTTTTCGCCCATCATGGAGACCACATGATAAAGCACGAAAAAAATCACCGATACAACAACTGGAAGTCCTAACCCTCCTTTACGTATAATTGCGCCTAGTGGTGCACCAATAAAAAAGAAAATTAAACAAGCAATGGATAGCTTAAACTTTTGATGCCAAACAACTTCATGTTTTGTAATTATTTGTTGACGTTTTTCCAGCTCACTGTTAAAATCAATGATATTTTTTTTGGCAGCACGAGCTCCTCTTTGGGCAATTTCAATTATATCTGCTTTATCTTCAAGTTTAAAATTGTCAATAACAGGTATTAAAATTGTGTCAAACGCTTGTTGATTAGCAGAGTCAAGAGTGAAGATCCTTGACGTATCGTTTATTGCCAAATATGAATATTTATCAATAAATTTTTTTAAATATCGGTTTTTTCTAATTAGATGCTTACTGCTTAATGAATCAATGGAGTTATTTAATTGCCGTATGTTAAGCATGGAATAATGTGATTTAAATAAATCTTCATTTGTACGATTTAGCTGAAATTGCGACAAGTCAAAATTAAGAATTTGTTTATTAAATTTTAATGATTCAAAAGGTCGGTTTATTCTGTATCGGGCAACATTTATAATTTCGTTGTACCGATATCCATTATAAAGAGTGAAAATAAGGTTTTTTTTATTGGGACTCAGCTGCATAGTACCACTTTCAGCAGTAGTAACCATTAAATTTCCCTGATTTTTGGAGTGATTGTAAATTTTAACATCGTAAATGGTCTTATTATCTTTTGCCTTTTTTCCAACTCTAATTACAAATCCTTCAAGACCATGATAATAAATTCCTTCGCTTATATTAAATGCTAACTTTTGCTGTCGTACATCGTAAAGTAGCGATCCAAATTTTAGGTTGGCAACAGGGAGTACATAATTTGAAAAAAGGAAGGCAGCAATACTAATAATAACGGATAGTACAATAAGAGGCTTCATTGCTTTTCGTAATGATATACCGGCAGCTTTCATTGCTACTAATTCATAGTGTTCACCCATATTGCCAAAAGTCATTAGCGATGAGAGAAGTACAGCAAGAGGAAGTGCCAGTGGAACAAAAGTTGAAGACGCATAAAACATTAATTTGGCTATAATATACCACTCCAGCCCTTTACCAACAAGATCATCAATATATTTCCATAAAAATTGCAATAGTAATATGAATAATGCCACGAAAAAAGTAAACACAAATGGTCCCAGGTAGGATTTTAACATATATATGTTCAGTTTCTTCATGTAAAGTCTGCTAATGAAAGCGAATGCAAATATAGTTACAAATTAATAAATAAATTGGCATTCTTGTCAATCTAAATCTAACAAATATTTTTAGTGATAATGAAACGATTTCATCTTGATAATTATTATATCTTTGTGAGAAGTAGTATATTTTGAGAATAAGAAATGAAAAATTTTAACTTAAATTATACAAAATGAAAAAGGTTATTTTATTTAGTTTGATTGTTAATATTTGGCTTTTTAGTTTCTCTCAGGAAAGAATCCAAATAGCAGATTCTTTAAGAAATATTTCACAAAAAGTAACTTTCATAAATTCAATTGATGAGGTTGTGGATGTAAATATTGTTTCAAACCCTTATGTTTCAAATTGTAGAGTAATAGTAGGCGAAGACATAATCGGAACAACAAGTTATGACCTTCAATCAATTACATCTTTAAGTAATCGATTTCATGTTTATCCTGATGGAACTATTGGTGCAGTATGGACAAGAGGAATTGAAGGAGCGCCGGGGTTTTCAGGTAGAGGTACTGGTTATAACTTTTTCGATGGATATGTATGGAGTGATATACCTGCTACTCGTGTTGAAGATGAGAGAACCGGATGGCCAAGCTATGCGCCATTGGGTGAAAATGGCGAAATTATTGTTGCTCACCTTGACGACGGATTAAAACTTTCAACACGTCAGCAAAAAGGACAAGGCGATTGGACATATCAAACATTAATTTCCCCTGCTCAGACACGATTAGTATGGCCACGCATGATTACAGCAGGTGAGAATAATACTTCAATCCATTTACTTGTAAATTCGTATACTCCATATGAAGGACAAGAACGTGCTATGCTTTATTACCGATCGGTTGATGGAGGAGCAAGCTGGGATATTGAAGCCGAAATTATTGAGGGTACGGGCTCTGATTATTATAGCCAAATTAATACTGATAACTATGTTTGGGCTGAACCTAGAGATGGGGTGATTGCATTTTTGGTTGCAAGTACATGGTATAATGATTTGTTTATGATGAAATCAACTGATAATGGAGATACCTGGGAAAAAACAGTTATCTGGGAACATCCTTACCCGTTTTTTGATTGGGGGGTTATTACAGATGAATTCTATGCTGTTGATAATTCTGCCAGTATCACACTTGATTTTGAAGGAAATGCGCATGTAGTATTTGGTATTACCAAAGCTATAAATGTTGGCTCATGGAATAATTTTTTCCCATATACTGATGGAATTGGATATTGGAATGAAACTATGCCAACATTTTCAAATAACCTAAATGCACTTAGTCCATATTCTGATGACCCTGAATCAGAATTAATTGAAAATTATAGTCTGGTTGGATGGACACAAGATATAGATGGTGATGGTGAGATTAATTTTTTAGATGATCTTATGTCGTATCGTCAACTTGGTATTTCTACAATGCCTAGCATTTCAGTAGATGAATATGGCAGGGCTGTTTTAGTTTTTACTTCTACTACTGAATATTATGATAATACAATTTATAATTATAAACATATTTGGTTAAGATATAAAGATCCGTATGGAAATTGGTCAAGTTTTGAAGATTTAAATCTGGGTATAAACCATCTTTTTGATGAATGTGTATTTCCAGTTATAGATCATAGTATAAACCTTGAATATCCATTGATAAATATATTTTATCAGGCAGATTCTATGCCGGGGCTTGCACTTAATGATGATCATGCATATATTGAAAATAGAATGATAATTGGACAATGGGAAAATATTGAGGGAATAAATGAGGATGAAATAACTAAATTCTCAGTATCTCAAAATACTCCTAATCCTGCAAATAATAGTACTAGCATTATAGTTGAAACGAAAAAAGTTGGCATTATTAATCTGAGAATTAGCAATTTACTTGGACAAGTTGTTCATAACGAAAGTGTAAACAACAATGCGTCTATTCATACTTTCAATGTAAATGTTAATGATTTTAATTCAGGAATCTATTTCTATACAATTAATATTGGAAATAATACGGTAACAAAAAAAATGCTTGTTAAATAATACAAATTAGTATATTTGTTGATTCTAGAAGAAACAATTCACAAACTGTTAAATTATATAAAGTTAAATATTATGAAAAGATTAGTACTTTTAAGCTTAGTTATGAGCATTGGTTTTTGGGGTTTTTCGCAAGAAAGAGTTCAAGTATCAAAAGCACTCAAAGAAATATCAAAGACTGCAGAATACGTTACTCCAACTGATGAGGTTGTGAATATGCCAATAGAGTTAAACCCCTATGTATCAAATTACAGAGAGCTGGTTGGCGAAGACCTAATCGGAAATACTTTCTATGATCTTCAATCGAATACTATGATAAGCAATCGTATTCATGTTTATCCTGATGGAACTATCGGTGCCGTTTGGACAAGGGGCGGTAATGATGCCCCAAATTTTGCTAACAGAGGTACAGGATATAATTTTTTCAATGGAAATGCATGGGATGAAGTACCAACCACACGCGTTGAGGATGAAAGAACAGGATGGCCAAGTTATGCACCATTGGGAGAAAATGGAGAAATTATTATTTCTCACCTTGCCGCCGGATTAAAAATTTCTACACGTGAACAAAAAGGCACAGGCGACTGGACTTATCAAACGCTTCTAGGTCCT
This sequence comes from Candidatus Tenebribacter mawsonii, assembly GCA_030765665.1. Lineage (GTDB taxonomy): Bacteria > Cloacimonadota > Cloacimonadia > Cloacimonadales > TCS61 > Tenebribacter > Tenebribacter mawsonii. The sequence goes on from JAVCCD010000182.1 coordinate 4,654, forward strand.
ACAGATTTAACTTGGCCACGTATGATTACGACAGGTGAAAATAATAATATTGTTCACTTAATTACAAATTCGTATGATCCATATGAAGGTCAAACCCAAGCACTATTTTATTACAGATCGATTGATGCTGGAGAAACTTGGGATATTGAAGAGGAAATTATTGAAGGTTTAGGCCCAGATTATTATACCGAAATTGGTGCTGATGATTATGTATGGGCTGAAGCCAATGGTGGAGCAATTGCATTTCTTGTTGGTGGAGCATGGAATGATATGTTTATGATGAAATCTATTGACAATGGAGATAGCTGGGAAAAAACAGTTATATGGGAACATCCGTATCCATTTTTTGATTGGGATGTAACAATTGCTGATACATTTTATTGTGTAGATAATTCTGCAAATATTACACTTGATAATGATGGTATGGCTCATGTAGTTTTTGGTATAAGTAGAGTTATGCATTTAGAAGTAGGAACTACATATAACTATTGGCCAGGTACTGATGGTGTTGGCTACTGGAATGAAACCATGCCTACATTTTCTAATAACCTTCACGCATTAAGTCCTTATTCTGACGATCCTGAATCAGAATTAGTTGAAGATGTTAGCCTTGTTGGATGGACACAAGATGTTGATGGGAGTGGTACCATTGACTTTTTAGATGAAATAATGTCTTATAGTGAACTTGGTATTTCTACAATGCCTTCTATTGCAGTTGATGCCTTTGGAACAGTATTTTTAGCCTATGCTTCAACTACCGAAACTTATGATAATGATATTTATAATTATAAACATATCTGGGTAAGAAGAAAAGAAGCAAATGAAAATTGGGGTACTTTTGAAGATTTAGATGATAATGTAGTTCATATGTTTGATGAATGCATATTTCCTGTTATCGGACAGAATATTTATTCTGAAAACCAAAGTGTACATATAATTTATCAGGCGGATTATGAACCGGGTCTTGCTTTTAATGAAGATCATGAATATGTTGAGAATAGAATGATTGTCGCAAATTATAATCTTGGAGTTGGAATTATTGAGAATGAAGTTTCAGATTTAATAGTTTCACAGAATATTCCAAATCCTGCATTAATTAACACCAATATTTTGGTTGAAACAGGAACAAAAGGTGTTGTCAGCCTAAGTATTAGTAATATGTTAGGGCAGGTTGTGCATCACGAAAGTGTAGTTAATAATTCACCTACATATGCTTTTAAAGTTAATGTTAGTAACTTAGATTCAGGAATTTATTTCTATACAATAAATGTTGGAAATGAATCGGTAACAAAGAAAATGATTGTAAAATAATTATTGTTACTTACTTATTTTAAACTGTTATAGAGTTTGTACGTTAATATTCTATTTTTGTAAATCACAAGAAATATATAACTAATCATATGTTAAATTAAATAATAAAATCATGAAAAAATTACTACTTTTAAGTTTAGTTTTGAGTATTGGGTTATGTGGCTTTTCTCAAAAAAGAGCTCAAATATCCAAAGAACTCAGAAACATTTCAAAAACAGCAGTGCATGTAACCCCAACTGATGAGGTTGTATATGCTCCTGTTACACAAAATCCTTATGTTTCAAATAGCAAAGATATAGTTGGAGAAACTACTGTTGGAACAACTTTCTATGACCTCCCATCAAATGCTTCATTGGCGAATAGGATGCATGTATATCCTGACGGAACTATTGGAAGTGTGTGGACAATAGGAATTGAAGATGCACCTGACTTTCCGGATAGAGGTACCGGTTATAATTATTTCGATGGTACAGCATGGGGTGATAATCCCACTGTTCGTATCGAAGATCTAAGAACAGGCTGGCCTAGCTATGCGCCACTGGGCGAAAATGGTGAAATTGTTGTTTCTCATGACTACCCTAATAGTATGGTATTAATTACTCGTGAACAAAAAGGTACCGGTGATTGGAATCAATCA
>JAVCCD010000092.1 GCA_030765665.1 Candidatus Tenebribacter mawsonii
AGATAGATTATTTTTCCTCTTTTTCCGATTTGTTTAAACCGTGCCAGAAGCTCCATACTGGCAGCAAGAGAGTTATTACTTTCGTATGCTAAGAGGATGATTTCTTCATTTTCAAATTTGTCATCTCTAAGTTTTTGTAGTTCAAGAACCTGGGCTTCGGTACCACCTGTAATAATGAAATAACAGACTTTATCAACTTCTATTATTTCAGATACTCCAATACGATTTTCACAATATTCATTCAATTTCTCATAATTGGAAGTTATGATCTTTTCAAGTTCCTTTTCATTTAAGAAATCTGATGCGACCGGAATAAAATTAGATTTTTTCATAATTAGTCCTTAAATATTTTTACAATACGTTCAGCAGTTTTACCATCCCAGAATTTAGGTACTTTGCCTTTTTTAATATTTCCAGCAAGAATTTTCTGAGCTTCATTTATAATATCATCAGTATTAAGCTTAACAAGAGTATTAGTCCCTTCTGTAATAGTTATCGGTCGTTCTGTATTGGGGCGTAAAGTAAGGCAGGGAACACCAAAATAGGTTGACTCTTCCTGAATTCCACCCGAATCTGTAAGAATGAATTTAGTATCCATTTGCAGTTTGAGAAAATCATAATATCCTACTGGCGGAATCAAATGCAGATTTTTTATCTGCTTAACTTTATTTTCCAAATTAAAAGTCTGTATCTGTTTAGTAGTTCTGGGATGAATCGGAAAAATAAGATTAATTGATTTCGAGATCTCTTCGAAAGCATTTATAATTGTAAGTAATCCAGCTTTATTATCAACATTAGAGGGGCGATGCAGAGTGATTAGTGCATAATCTTGTTCAATATTAATTCTCTGTAAGATATCAGACTTCTTAGCTTGATCCTGATACTGCATCAATGAATCTATCATTATATTCCCAACAAAAAAGATCTTCTCTTTTGGAACACCTTCAGCCAGTAAATTTTCATCTCCGTCGGTGGAAGGTGTGAGCAGATAGTTGGAAATAGCATCTGTTAGAATGCGGTTAATCTCTTCAGGCATAGACCTGGCAAAACTGCGTAACCCAGCTTCTAAATGTGCAACTGGAATATGAAGTTTAACAGCATCAATAGCGCAGGCAGAGGTGCTGTTAACGTCCCCTGCAACAATTACAAGATCAGGTGTATCCTTAAGTAGCACTTCTTCGTATCTTTCCATTATTTTAGCAGTCTGTTTCCCGTGTGTTCCTGATCCAACTTCTAAATATTCATCCGGCTTGGGCATCTGCAGATCATCAAAGAAAAATTTACTCATGCGTTCATCATAATGCTGTCCAGTATGGATCAATTTGATCTCAAATTCTTCTGGGAATTTGGCAAACTCTTTGTAGAGTGGAGCCATCTTCATGAAATTTGGTCTGGCCCCTACAATAAGATGAATCTTCTTCTTTCCTTTTTTTAACTTAAAACTCATAATAATAAATTCCTTACTCTTAATTAATAAATTCTCATTTTATAATCTGTTCTTAACTCAAATCTTCGATTGAGAAATAAAGCAAAATTACCGAATTTCTTAAGTCAAGTCCAGCTAATCTCCAAACCCGAATCCCGAATCCCGATTCCCGAATTCCTATTTGATTATTCCACCACCAAGCAGTAGGTTATCTTTGTAGAATACTCCAGATTGCCCAGGTGTGATGGCACGCGTACTTCTTTCTAGTTCAATTGATAATAAATTTCCATTTTCCTGAACTTTTTTTACGGGAACAGGACCACTATTATAACGTATCTGGATCGATATTCCTGACATGTCATCAGGTCTTTCCCCAGATATCCAATTAACCTCTTCAAGTTCAAAAACATCAGCGAGTAGGTCATCAGGATTTTCGGTAACTACTAGTTTATTGTTCTCAACATCCAACTTCAAAACAAATAACGGGCATTTCCATGGTGTGTTAATTCCCTTTCTTTGCCCGATGGTGTAAAGAGCTAGACCTCTGTGTTTACCAATTGTTTTTCCATTAGGTAACGTTATCTCTCCTGGTTTGAAAATTATATGATCTTTCAGAAAATTTTCATAATGATCTTTTATAAAACAAATTTCCTGGCTATCAGTTTTTGAATGAATGGGGAGCTTTATGTCAGCTGCAATTTTACGGATTTCCGGTTTCTTGTATTTCGAGATAGGAAATAATGTTTTAGAAAGCTGTTGCTGATTCAATTTCCAGATCATATATGTTTGGTCTTTTGCAGCATCTTCTGGAGTAAAAATTTTAAACTGCCCATTCTCTTCTTTGATTTTAATATAATGGCCTGTGGCAATTTTCTCAGCACCAAGTTTGAAAGCTGCTTCCATAAATTTACCAAATTTGATAGTTGGGTTACAAAGAACACATGGATTTGGAGTGCGACCGGAAGAGTACTCCTCAATAAAGTTCTTTTCAACGATTGCTTTAAAATCTTCTTGTAGATCTACTACAAAATGTTCGATTTCTAAAACATTACATACAGCTTCAGCATCTTTTATATCTGCTTCAATGCCCTCATTTTCGCCATAGCCAGATTTTTTAGCATCGTACTGACGCATGGTTAACCCAAATACTTCATGACCTTCTTCTTTTAATAGAGCAGCAGCAACTGAACTATCAACTCCGCCACTCATGGCAACTGCTATTCTCATAACATAACCTCTTTTAAACAAAAAAATAACACAGAATTAAATCTGTGTTATTTTTTTCAATACTCTAGTTAATGTCAATTAGAACGATACATACTCGATCATTTCATCAATATCATTTTTTTAGTACTGGTGTAATTAGTGAGGGTCCCCCATTTTTTAGGCCACTTTCAATGTGTTAATTTCTTTAACTTTCTTTTCAAAAGTCAATCTAAATTTCTCTGGAGTTAAGTAACCCAGAGAACTGTGAGGTCTGTTAATGTTATAGTCCTCTTTCCATTCTGAAATTACTGTTCTGGCTTCTAGGAGTGAATTAAAGGAGATTCTTCCCAAAAACACATCTGCCAGAATATCATCTCCTTCTAATGTAGAAT
>JAVCCD010000290.1 GCA_030765665.1 Candidatus Tenebribacter mawsonii
AGAAGACAATATGGTGTAACCAGTATGTTTGTTAGACGAGTAGATGAGTCTGGGGTTTTAGGTTATAATATTCTACAAAAACTCTGGTATCAATTTGATTATCATTTCATAAGGTATTTCCGTTGGCAATTCTTTAATGCAGAAACTCTTTCTGGATTCTTACATACTCCAAAAGCATTTATTCAATTGTTATCAAATCTTATCGTAACTTTTCTTGGTTTTGGTGGAGCTTATTATCATTTTAAGAAGAACAAGCATTCCTTTGCGTATTTTTTCTCTTTTATCTTCATGGTTTCAATTGCTATGGTTTTTGTAATAAATCTTTCGGATACTGAAGTTAGAGATCGTGATTATTTCTTTACAACAGCCTATAATTTTTGGACTGTGTGGATGGCTATCGGTTCAATTGCTTTGATAGATCTTGTAAGAAAAAAGGGTAAGATACTGACAGGATTATTGATCGTGATAGTTCTTGCTCTACCTGCAATTAATCTTGCTTCCCAATACTTTATACATGATAGATCAAGAGAATACATCGCTTTGGATTATGGACAAAATATATTAAATAGTGTTGAAGAAAATGCGATAATTTTCACAAACGGTGATAATGATACTTTTCCAGTCTGGTATGCTCAAGCAGTCTTCGATCCCGCAGCAATTGAGTATATCCCTCCCACAAAAATTAACAACAAAGATATTTACGGAAAAATGTACTTGCAAACTACAATTCCTACGAAGGAAACTAAAGTTCTAATAGCAGATGCATTGGAGTATAAAGATAATCAATGCAGCGGTATTAGAAAAGATGTAACAATTGCAAATTTAAGTTTGCTTAATACTCCCTGGTATATTAAACAATTGAGAGATCATGAAGGAGTAGAATTCAATATCCCTGAAACTCATATTGACCTTTGCCAGGATAACCCGAGATCAGCTCTCTACCCCAGAAGAATTTACAAAGATACTCACCTCAAAATAGTTGGAACAATTCCGGAAGATGAATTTATTGTTACCTTTAAAAAGGATGAGATCTTATATGTTAAGGATCTTGCTGTTATTCAAATAATAAAAGATAATTATGGTAAACGCCCAATTTATTTTGCTGTTACAACACCTGACCCTATTGGATTTCATTACTTCTTAAGAAATGAAGGAATGGTAAACAGACTAGTTCCCATTAAGGGCAAAGGACAATATGATATGGAGAGGTTAATAACGAATATTGATTCTGTTTATTCTTACCGTGGAATTATGGATGACACGATTTATAAAGACAAAAATATGAAAAGATTACTAAATAATTATGGGGCTGCATTCATGCGTACATCAAGTTTTGCCCACGAAAAAAATGATTATGAAAATGCAATTAAGTATATGGAAAAAGCAATAGATTTTATAGATCAAAAGAGCAGGTTTTATAAAGGACTAGCTCAAATCTACGCAGAAGCAGCATTTAATGCATTTGATTCCAAAGAAAATGAAAAGGGATTTTCTTATCTGGAAAGAGCTGTTCATTTTAACAGAACTGATAAAGAAATGATCCAATTCATCTTTCAGTCGGCAGTATATACTAACGAGATTGAAAAAGGTATTAATTTATTTAAGAAAATTCGTAATTATCAGGATTCAGTTGAGATCGATTATTATATCTCTCAATTAAAGGAACTCCAATAAACATTGAACATGATGAGAAATAGATGAAAACAGAAATTTATATCAAAGGTGCACGTGAACATAACCTCAAGAACATAGATATTAGAATTCCCAGAAACAAGCTTGTAATTGTAACGGGTGTTTCCGGTTCCGGTAAATCATCACTTGCTTTCGATACGCTATATGCCGAAGGACAGCGAAGATATGTAGAATCACTCTCAGCATATGCACGTCAATTCTTAGGACAAATGGAGAAACCTAAAGTAGATTATATTGAAGGTCTTTCACCCGCAATTTCAATTGAGCAAAAAGCAACGAGTAAAAATCCTCGTTCGACAGTTGGAACAGTAACAGAGATTTATGATTATTTAAGAATTTTGTACGCTCGTGTTGGGAAACAATTCTGCTATAAATGTGGAAAAAGAGTAGGCTCTCAAACTGTTGACCAATTGGTAGATCATATTCTAGAAAATCCTACAAAAACTCGCTTACAAATACTTGCTCCAATTGTTCAAAACAGAAAAGGCGAACATAAAGATGAACTTGAAGAAGCCAGAAACGAGGGTTTCGTTCGTGTAAAGATAAATGGGATCATGCGCCAACTTAGCGAAGAGATAAATCTTGATAAAAAGAGTAAACATAATATCGATATTATTGTCGATAGAATTGTTCTGAAAGATAATATACGTTCAAGATTGCTTGATTCGGTTGAAACTGCATTGAAACTTACAAATGGGTTTATCAAAGTTGAATATATCGATGAAGATAGAACAGAAAATCTATCCGAATCAAATTCATGTTCAACTTGTGGAATTGGTTACCCAGAGTTAACTCCACAACATTTTTCTTTTAATAGTCCTATAGGAATGTGCAAGTCTTGTAATGGACTTGGTACTAAAATGGAATTTGATCCTAACTTAATAATTCCTGACAAATCGCTTTCTATAATGCAAGGTGCAGTAGCAATTTGGGGAATCTTAAATAAGAAAAAAAACAGCTGGCACCTAAAAAAACTTCGAGCAATTTCAAAAGAATATGGTTTTTCGCTAAATGATCCATGGGAAGAACTTTCCTTAACAGTAAAGGATCTCTTACTATTTGGTTCACGAGGGCAAAAAATAAAATTTGAGTGGAGTTCTAAAAGTGGCTCAGGTTCATTTTTGTCTTCATTTGAAGGTATCATCCCAGTTTTCTCTCGCAGAATGTCTGAAACTAAATCTGAATACATGCGAAAATATTACATTAAATATATTGGAAATAAAGTATGTACCGATTGTGATGGAAAAAAGCTTCGCAAGGAAAGCCTGGCTGTTAAGATTGCTGAAAAATCTATTGATGAGATTTCAACAATGTCAATTACAAATGCAATAGAATTCTTCAATAATCTGAAACTTGAAGGGAATGATAAGCTGATTGCTGAAGAAGTTCTAAAAGAGATTAACAATCGCCTATCATTTCTAGTTAATGTTGGTCTGCACTATCTAGCTTTAGATAGGAAGGCTCCCACTCTATCTGGTGGTGAATCGCAAAGGATAAGGCTTGCAAGTCAGATTGGCAGTAGTCTTGTAGGAGTAATGTATATTTTAGATGAACCGACTATAGGTCTTCATCAACGAGACAATCAACGACTTATCAATATGCTGATTCATTTGAGAGACATAGGAAATACTGTAATCATAGTTGAGCATGACGAACAGATGATACGAACCGCTGATCAAATAATTGATATTGGACCTAATGCAGGAATTTACGGTGGAGAGATTATTTTTCAAGGCAATATTGAGCAACTTCTAAGATCAAAAAAATCTATGACCGGAAAATATCTATCAGGAAGATTAACGATTGAGAAGCCAAAAGAAAGATTGAAACCAGATAAACGGATGTTGAAAATCTTTGGGGCGTTACAGAATAATCTTAAAAATATAGATGTAGAAATACCAGTTGGTTCATTCACTTGTGTTACAGGTGTTTCGGGTTCTGGTAAAAGTTCTCTTGTAAACCAGATTTTATACCCTGCAATGGCAAACAAACTCAATAATTCCAACAGAAAACTAGGCTCTTTTGATAAGATTTCTGGTTTTGAGCATTTCGATAAAGTTATCAATATTGATCAACAACCTATTGGAAGAACTCCTCGTTCAAACCCCGCAACTTACACAAAATTATTTGATCCTATCAGAAATCTCTTTTCTCAAACACCATCTGCAAAATTACGAGGTTATAAACCTGGAAGATTTTCCTTCAATGTAAAAGGTGGCAGATGTGAAGCTTGCGGAGGAGGAGGTGTACGGCAAATCGAGATGCACTTCTTACCTGATATTTATGTAAAATGTGAAGTATGTAATGGGACACGTTATAATAGAGAAACTTTAGCTGTAAAATTTAAAGGAAAAAGTATTGCAGAAGTTCTTGAAATGGATGTTCAGGAAGCAACTCAATTATTTAGTAAAGTTCCAAAAATATTTAAAGTCCTTCAAACTCTTAATGAAGTTGGATTGGAATATGTTAAGCTAGGACAGGCATCCACGACGCTATCCGGTGGAGAAGCTCAACGGATTAAACTCTCACGTGAATTGAGTAAGACAAGCACTGGTAAAACATTGTACATATTAGATGAACCTACTACCGGATTACATTTCGAAGATATAAAGAAATTGTTAAAAGTTCTTCAAAGGTTAGTTTCCATGGGTAATACAGTAATTGTTATAGAACATAATTTAGATGTGATAAAATGTGCTGATCACATAATTGATTTGGGGCCCGAAGGGGGTGATGAAGGTGGGAAAGTCGTTGCCAAGGGTACTCCCGAAGAAATTGCAAAGATCAAAAAATCATTTACCGGCAACTTTTTGAAGGAAATATTATAGGAGTATATTATGAAATTAAAATCCCAAATACTTGAATTATATAACAAAATCGAATTTTCAGAAAGTGATAAGAAACTATTTATAGAATTCAGAGATGGACTGAACTCTGGCAAAATAAGGGCTGCAGAGAAAATCGATGGTAAATGGGTGACAAATGATTGGGTAAAAAAAGGTATTCTTGCAGGTTTTAAAATGGGTAAAATTGTACAATTTGGTTCATTCATGGATAAAGATACATTCCCCATACAAGATCTCACAAACAGAAAAAATGTAAGACTTGTTCCGGGAGGATCTTCTGTACGTGAAGGTGCTCACATTGGCTTGAATGTAATTATGATGCCTCCAATGTATATAAATGTTGGTGCATTTATAGATGAAGGTTCTATGATAGATTCTCACGCTCTTGTAGGCACATGTGCTCAAATTGGAAAGAATGTGCATCTAAGTGCTGCCTCACAAATTGGAGGTGTTTTAGAACCAATTAGTGCAAATCCTGTCATAATTGAAGACAATGTTTTTATTGGTGGTAATTGTGGAATTTATGAGAGTGTAATCGTTGAGCAAAATGCAATTATTGCAGCTGGGGTTACAATAACGGGAGGTACACCAATTTTTGATGCTGTGAATAATCAATTCCTAAAAAAAGATGAGAACAATTCATTACATATTCCAGCAGGAGCTGTAGTTGTTCCCGGAACACGTAAGATGAAAAGTAATGATGATTTTTCGATTTATTGCCCCATCATTATCAAATATAGGGATGAAAAAAGCGACAGATCGGTAACTTTAGAAGAAGCATTGAGATGAAATCTATAAAATATGCAAATCGGATAGATAAAATTGAAAAATCTGAATTGCGTAAGATATTTGATAAAGCTCCATCAAAATCTATAAATCTCGGTTTAGGAGAGATACAATTTCCAACTCCAAAAATTATCTCAGATAAAGCCATTGATGTAATTAAACAACAGAACATCCGATATACACCTAATGCCGGATTACCTGATTTACAAAAAGCAATTACAAATTATTATAATATAAAATTAAATGGTAATGTCTGCGTTACAACCGGGGCTGAAGAAGCCATTTTTGCATCACTTTTTAGTTTTGTAAATCCGGGTGATGAGGTATTAATTGCCAATCCTACTTACATAGCGTATAAAACTATCATCAAGATGTTAGATGCAATAGTAGTAGAATTTGACCTGAATCCAGAATTAGGTTTTAAATTAAATCAAAACGACTTTTCAAGTAAAATCACATCCAAAACAAAAGTATTACTATTAAATAATCCATCAAATCCCACAGGTAAATGTTTTTCGGAAGATGAGGTGAATTTCATGATATCCAAATGTATAGACAATAATATTCTTATTATTGTGGATGAAATTTATCGAGAATTATTCATAAAATATAAACCAATGTCTTTTCTGGAGAAAAGAGGAAAGATCATTGTGATCTCAGGTTTATCTAAATCTCACTGTATGAGCGGTTGGAGGATCGGGTGGGCTGCATCTATCGATCCTGATTTGATTAAACCAATTATTGTTTCTCATCAATATATTTGCACTTGTGCTCCACATATTTCACAAGAAATAGCAGTTACTGCATTATCTAGAAAAGGAATGATTGCTCAAAATAAAATACGAAAGGAACTTATTGCAAATAGAGATTTTGTACTCGATCAATTCAAGCATTTCCTACCAGATATTTCCGTTCTTAAAAATACCTCTTCCCCATATTTATTTTTTAACGTTGCTGTTGATGACATAACCTTTACAAATGAGATGCTAAAGCAAGGATTAATAGTTATGCCAGGAAGTATATTTGGCTCAAATGGTAAACAATGGATTAGATTAAATTATGCTCTAAATAAAAAAAAACTTGCCAAAGGTATAGATATTATTAAATCTATTAATATAAATAATATTTAATTTTTTAGTTTTTAAAAAACAGGAGGGGATTGTATGAAGTTCTTATGCATTATGTTAATGCTAACTACAATTACTCTCTCTCTTATAGCATCAACACAAATTGATAGTTTAGAAAGTAAACTAAACGTAGTTGTAGCTGAAGAAAAGATAAAAGTTCTTAATGCACTTTCACAAGAATATTTGTTCATTGCACCTAAGCAAACAATTATTTATAGTGTTCAAGCTGTAGAATTGGCAATAACATTTAATGACGACATTAACAAACGCAAAGCGTATAATAATTGTGCAAATGCTTATGCAATTCTAAAAGATTATAATAATTCAACCCGCTGTTTAGAAATGGCATTGAGTACAAGTGAAATAATTGGTGAAGTAGAATTAATCCTTTTCGATATTTATAGAATTGCCGATGTTTACAGCAGTAGTAAAAATCATACCAAATCAATTGAATTTTACAATAAAGCACTTAAAATTAATGAAATAATGAATAACCGAAGTGAGGTTGCCCTTGCTTTAAACCGAATAGGGTTGGAATATAAAAAAGCAGGTCAGTATAAAAAGGCTTCCGAGTTTTTTATTAGAGCGCTAAAATTTGAAGAAGAGAATGTTCGTGTCCTCATGCGTGATGAATACAAGCAGATATCTGAATTTTATGCAACTCGTGGAGAAGGTGAAAAAGCCCTAGAATATCACAAACTCTTTACTTCAATCAGTGATACAATAGCAAGTGCTGAGCGTTCCCAAAAAATTAGTGATATGCAAAATCTTTACGAAGAAGAACAAAGGAAACGTAAGATCGAGTTACTCCAAAAAGAAAAAGAGAATCGAAATTTAGAGATCATAAATAATTCAGCACAAATCCAATCACAGAAATTCACTCAAAAAGTTCTTATCTTTGGATTTTTATCTTCTGTAATCTTCTTTATTGTAGCCTCATATTTTGCTTATACAAGTAAAAAGAAATCTAAAGATTTAGAAATCGTAAACGCTAAACTTGAACAAATTGCAAAAACAGACCCGTTAACCGATCTTTCAAATCGTCGAGATATGATAGAAAAAATTGTTCATGAGCAAAAACGTTTTGGTAGGAATGGAAAATCATTTGTTCTAGTAATGGCAGATATTGATGATTTTAAAAAAATCAACGATGAAAATGGACATGATTGCGGTGATTTTATTCTTGAATCATTAGCAAAACAAATGAGGTCTACAGTACGTAAGCAAGACCTTACCGGACGTTGGGGTGGTGAAGAATTTCTTATGCTTTTACCAGAAACAGAGATTGAAGGTGGTGTTTTTTTAGCTGATAAACTTCGAAAGGACATAGAAGCGACTTCATATGTTTTCAATGAAATCAAATTGGAATTGACAATGACATTTGGCGTAAGTGTTTATGATAGACCAATGAACATTGATAAATGTATAAAAATGGCAGATGAAGCGCTGTATAAAGGGAAAGAGCAAGGTAAGAATTGTGTTATCATGACAAAACCAAAAGAAAAACCAATACTCAGCAGAATTAATAGATCAATTGAATCAGGATAATAATCGTGGTGATAGAAAATACAAAATATTTAGCTCTGATGATATCGATTATTTACAATCTTCATTAGCTGATGCAACAGATATTGAGCGATTAGAGATTCATGAGGGATCCCCATTATCTTCATCTTTGCTACAACCGGAAATTAGACACATCAAACTTAAAGTAAAAATTAATACAAGAATTATAATTCTTTTTAATTTTTACTACCTAATTTATTTGAATGCAAGAGAATTTTGCGAATCTCTAATTATTTATCAAATATATTTTTAACTACTGTTTTATTCAAAATAGTAAATTGCTTTTATGGGATCTATCTTGGAAGCTTTATAAGCTGGATAAAAACCGGAAGCTAATCCTATAAATAATGAAAACGCTAAACCAAGTAGGATTCCTTCGATTGGTACTGGAAAACTGAATTTAATTAATGATGATACTATTTTGATCAGCAATGTTGAGAAAAAAATCCCTCCAAAAGCACCCATTATAGAAAGAGTTAACGCCTCAAGAATAAATAAGAGAAAGATATCATAATCTGTTGCTCCAATACTCTTTCTGATACCTATCTCTTTCATTCTTTCATTAATGGAAATAAGCAATGTGCTGAATAAACCGATTCCACCAACTATAAGTGAAATGGATGTGATAGCTGAAAGTGTTATGTTAAATTGGTTCATCTTTTCATTGATCTCTTTAGTTATATTCATCATCAAGGCACCGATATTATTAAAAGAAAAATCATGTCCCATATTATGACTGACCAGCAGGTTCTGACGAGTTGAATTTTTCATAGAAGAAAATTCATTCTCATTTTCAGCTTGTAGATAGAGATAATCTATCGCATTGTTAGATCTCAAATATTTAGCTCCGGTAGAGAGAGGAATATAAACAGCTTCAAGGTCTCGCTGTCTTTGCCATGAGTTAAAATTGATACCATTAGAATTAAGTTTATCATTGTCAAGAATCCCAATAACCTTGTATCGTAAATTTCCAACACTGATTTTTTCACCTAATGGATTTTTACCTTCAAAATATTTATCGGCAAAATTATAACCAATTATACATACCTTTAATGAATTAAGATTCTCAAACGAATTGAAGAGTCTCCCTGACTTTATGTTATAAGTCTTGCTCTGAAAAAATGCGTTATTTGTTGCTCTAAGACTTAAGTTTTCTTCCTTATCTTTAAATAAGTATTTTTGCCAGGTGTCAATTTGACCATATACATATTTTGATTTTACATTTTTTTTAATGTGCATGTAATCTTCAAAGGTTAGCGGTTTCACTTCACGCGGTATCCTCCTGAATCGATGTCTTCGATGGCTGGAAACGTTTTCTTCTCCAGCAGAAGGGTAAATAATAAGTGAGTTATTCCAGCCCATTTCTTTCATCTGCTCATTAATTAATGTTTTCATCCCATAAATTGTAGAGAACATCGTTACAACAGCAAAAACACCGATAATAATTCCGAGTAACGTCAAGAAAGAGCGCAACTTATGTGTAAAAATGTTCTGAATACTGCTACCTAAACTTTCTGAAAAATACATTTAACCTGCTTAATAAACAATATTTTTACATTTTGGGCATTCTTTGAAGTCACCCTTATCTTTTGTCTTCTTCTCTTCTAAGTAATGATTCCCACATTCCGGACACGAAAGTGCAACTGGTTTGTTATTAGTTATGAATTTACATTCAGGGTAATTTGAACATGAATAGAAGAACCTGCCTTTACTGTTTTTCTTCTCAGTAATTTGTCCATCTTCACAATCAGGACATTTTATTCCAATTGTGAAAGGTTCTGTATGCTTGCATTTTGGGTAATTCGAACATGCGATGAACTTGCCGAATTTTCCTTCTTTCAGAATTAGATCAGAATCACATTTTGGACATTTTTTATCAAGTATTTTGGGTTTTAATATCTCTATGAGACCTTCATCATTTCTTGTAAAATTCTTTATATTTTTACACTCTGGGAAATTAGAACATGCTAAGAATTGACCATTTCTTCCCCACTTCAAAACCATCATGCTCCCACATTTTTCGCATTTGATATCTGTTTCCTCTACTGCACTCTGTTTTGCCTTTTTAAAATCTACCTCAGATATCAAAGCATTCAAAGATTCATAATATTGTTTAAGAAGACTGTGCCATTCAACTTCACCATACATCACTTTATCGAGACTATCTTCCATTGCAGCAGTAAATTCTACATTAAAAAATTCATGAAAATGGGATACTAGAAGTTTATTCACAGTCAACCCTAATTCTGTTGGATGAAATCTTTTTGCTTTTAGTAGAACGTAATTTCTTAATCTAATGGTATTGGTAATTGCAGCATATGTAGATGGACGTCCAATACCTTTTGACTCTAACTCTTTTATTAAGAGGGCTTCTGTATATCTTGAAGGTGGTTTTGTAAAACTTTGTTTCGAAGAAGTCTCTTTAGACCTCAGAATGTCATCTTTAGCATATGCATTATCGATTTTCTCACCAAGGATAACTTTTGTATGTGGGAATGCAACTAAAAATCCTTTATCTTCAATAGAACTTCCACTCGCTACAAATGTTGCATCTCCAATCTTTATTGTAAGTTCTTTATTATTCATTTTAACTGGTAACATCTGAGTTGCAATAAATTTCTGCCAGATCATAGTGTATAAATTAATTTGATCTTTTGTCAGATATGGTTTTATACTTTCTGGTGTGTTTGAACAATTTGTTGTTCTTATAGCTTCATGGGCATCTTGAGCTGAAGTTTTGTTTTTAAAATAACGAGGTTTAGGATTTAAACTCTTTTCACCATAACGTTCTGATATCAATTTTCGAGAATTGTCAATTGCTTCCTGTGATACTCTTAAGGAATCTGTACGCATATATGTAATGAGACCAACAGAATCTTGAGAAAGTTCAATACCTTCATAGAGCTGTTGTGCAACCATCATTGTTTTCTTTGCAGAGAAATTTAATATTCTGGCGGCATCCTGCTGTAATGTACTTGTTATATATGGAGGTCCCGGATTTATTGTTCTCACAGATTTTTTTATCGATTTGATTACGTATTCATCTGTTCTAATGGCATCAAGAAGAACATTTGCTTCTATTTCAGTTTTAAAATTCGGTTTTTTATCTTTCCATTTTTTTAATGTTGCTTTGAATTCCGGAAGTTTGTCTTTATAGAGAATAGCATAAACATTCCAAGATTCAACGGGTTCAAATTTACTAATCTCTTCTTCACGTTCACATATTATTCTCAGTGCTACAGATTGTACTCTTCCCGCACTGAGGTTTTTTGTTACAATTTTCCATAATACAGGACTTACATTATAGCCAACAATTCTATCCAGGATTCTTCGAGCTTGTTGAGAATCAACTTTCTTTTGATCAATCTCCCCAGGATTTTCTATAGCTTTTATTATTGCTCCTTTAGTGATCTCGTTAAAAATGATCCTGTGAACTTTTTTATCTTTTATCTCTTTTTTAAGAACTTCTGCAAGGTGCCATGCAATAGCTTCTCCTTCGCGGTCATGATCTGATGCAAGGTAGATACTATCAGCATCTTTTGCAGCAAGTTTGAGATCTTTAATGATCTTCTTTTTGGTTGGATCTACAACATATTTTGCTTTAAAATCATCACTCGGGTCTACACCAAAATTTTTCTTTGGGAGATCACGAATATGACCATTTGATGCTTTTATGATAAATTTATTTTGCAAAAATTTTCCGATTGTCTTTGCTTTGGCTGGTGACTCTACTATTATTAAATTTTTTCCCATTTTAGTTTATCTCTTCATCAAAATTTATTTCATTTTCCTGAATGAAGAATAAGTCTAGTAAATCTCTTACAGACACATCTTCAATCCCAGAAAAAATGATGTAGTTAACAACATTATCGACCATTTCTCTAGTAATCTTCTTCTTTAAAAATCCATTGAGTTGAATGGAAAGAGTAATTACTTTTTCAAAAATTTCTTTGTTTATAGATCCTAGCTTAAGCAGATGGATCAAGTATCCAAAAGCATCTGTTGTTATTATTCTTCGCTCTTCTTCACCAAGAATTCTGTTATATTTTTTTGATCCCTGACTAACACTTAATGAATCCATCAATTCAGTTACTTCATCTTCTGAGAGTCCAAGTTTTTTTAGTTCTTTTCTTGCTGGCTTACCAGCAAGAATTGACTTAAAAATTTCTTTAGTTTCAATCTCCGACATTTTCCTTCCTATTTTATAATCTGTTCCGATCTAGTTAATCTTACCGCAACATTTTTTATATTTTTTCCCACTTCCGCAAGGACATGGATCATTTCTACCAATTTTTTCTCCAACTGAACGTGGTTGAAGTTTCTGCTTTTCAGGTGCATTTGTAGTCACATTTGGTTCCTTTTGTTGAGGAACATCAAATGCTGAGCTTGATTCATGGCGTTGTTTAGCCATTTCTAAAAAATCTTGTATCTTTTCTGGCGCAATAATATAAGTTGTAAAGACTTTTTTTGTGACAGCCATATTTATGTTAGAAACTAAAGTCTGGAATAAATGAAATGATTCCTTCTTATATTCAATGAGTGGATCCTTCTGCCCGTAAGCTCTCAAACCAATTCCATCTTTCAGTAGATCCATCTCATGTAGGTGATCTCGCCACAATTCATCAACAACACCAAGCAGAACACGCCTTTCTATCTCGCGTAACTGCTCAGAAGTAAGGTCATCTTCCCTCTTCTGGTAAGCATCTAGGACACCTTCGTACAAGTTATCTAATAATGTTTCGTATCTCATTCTATCTGTTACAATGTTTTGTTCATATAAAATCACATTCATATTGGAACGTATCCAACTTAAAATCTCAGAAATATTCCAATCTTCTGAATAATTCTCATCTACAATTATACTGTCCACGATATCAGCTATTGTATCCTTAATCATTTCAATTATTTCAAATTTTAGATCATATCCTTTAAGAACGTTCCTACGATAGTTGTATATCACATTCCGCTGCTGATTCATTACTTCATCATATTTAATGAGCTGTTTTCTACTCTCAAAGTTATAAGATTCTACTCTTTTTTGTGCTTTTCCAACAGCCTTTGTCATCCAAGGATGAACAATTGCTTCACCCTTTTTAAGCCCCATTTTAATCATCATTGGTCCAATTTTTTCTGATCCGAAAAGACGCATTAGATTATCTTCTAATGATAGATAAAACCGCGAAGTACCAGGATCACCCTGCCTTCCGCTACGACCTCGAAGCTGCCTATCGATCCTTCGGCTTTCATGACGTTCCGTTCCAATGACATGCAATCCATCTAAGGGTAATCCATAAGGATACTCTTCTGTAGTCTTTTCCGAGAGACCGATGTATTTACTTTTTTCTTGTGTGACCACCGTTTCTCCAAGCTTAATATCAGTTCCTCTACCTGCCATATTTGTTGCAATAGTAACTGCCCCAGGTTCTCCAGCAGATTTTATTATTTCAGCTTCTTGTTCATGATATTTAGCATTAAGAACACTATGTTTTATACCTCGTCTTCTTAGCAGCCTGGCTAATGTTTCCGAAACTTCTACAGATACTGTTCCCACTAAAACTGGTTTATTATTTTCATACCAATATTCAATTTCATCTAGTATTGCCTGATATTTTTCGTTTTTAGTTATATATATTACATCGTTATGGTCAATTCGTGAAATTGGAACATTAGTAGGGATAACACTAACTGAGAGATTATAAATCTCCATAAATTCAGCCTCTTCGGTTATTGCAGTTCCTGTCATTCCAGCAAGTTTATCATACATACGGAAATAATTCTGCAAAGTAATAGTCGCAAAAGTTTGAGTGGCTTCCTCAATTTTAACATTTTCCTTTGCTTCCAAAGCCTGGTGAAGTCCATCGCTGAATCTTCTTCCTTGCATCATTCTTCCAGTAAATTGATCAACTATCATAACTTTATTATCAACAACTACATAATCCACTTCTTTTTCGAAAAGAACATAAGCCTTAAGCAATTGTTTAATATTATGAAGTTTCTCACTTTTATCCATGAATTTAAAAGTCTCTTCTTCTTTTTTCTTAGCTTTCTTTTGGAAGGAAAGGCTTTCATCTGCATCTATCTCATCAAGAATTTCATCTAAACTTCTCATTACAAATAGATCTGTTTCTTTTTGTGAGACCAGATTATTTCCTTTATCACTTAGTTCGACGCTATTTTGTCTTTCTTCAACTACATAAAAAAGCTCTTCATCAAGTGTATGCATCTTCTTATCACGCAAGTAATAACCTTCAAAATCTGTAACTAGTTTTTTTAATTCACCTTCTTTCATTAATTTAGTGAATGATACATTTTTTGGTGCAGCTCTTTTTACTAGAAGTAATAATTTCCCAACAACGTCACCGTCATATTGTTCTTGTTTCAATTCACTTTTGATTTCAGAGATATATCGATTTACAATAACATCCTGTGCATTAAATAATTGTAAGATTACAGGTCTTAATTCCTTGAAGAAATTCTTGCTTTCATGAACCGGACCACTAATTATCAGGGGTGTTCTTGCCTCATCAATAAGTACACTGTCTACTTCATCAACTATTGAATACTGTAATTTTCGTTGAACTAGTCGTTTCTCTGCAACAGCCATATTATCTCGTAGATAATCGAAACCAAATTCACTATTTGTTCCGTAAGTTATATCACATTTGTACGCTTCTTTTTTCTCTTCACTGCTCATTCCTCCGACATTACAACCTATAGTTAAACCATGGAATTCAAATATTGGAGTCATCCATTCAGCATCTCGTTGAGCTAAGTAATCATTGACCGTTATTAGATGAACACCTCTACCTAGTAGCGCATTCAAAAAAAGTGGCATAGTTGCAACAAGTGTTTTGCCCTCTCCAGTTGCCATCTCTGTTATTTTACCCTCGTGTAGAACAATAGCACCAATAAGCTGAACATCAAATGGCATCATAAACCAAGTTTCTTTATCACCACGCACTTCATATTCATATCCTACCAAACGACGACACGTATCCTTAACTATTGCATAAACTTCCGGTAATTTATCATCAAGAGTACTTTGAGTTTTATTTTTTAGGTTTAACGTAAGACTATCTATATTATTCCCAAGGCTTATTTTCTTATTTTCATCCGATTCAATCTGGTATTCTTCGTTCAGTTCATCGAGCTCATTTTCAAGTGGCTTAAGAACACCTTGAATATCTTGTGCTATTTCCTGTATTCGGTTTCTGATCTCTACATCAGAAAGACTTTTTAATGAATCATAGATTGTATTTATCTCGGAAATCCTGGGTTGAATTTTCTTTGCTTCACGTGCGTCACGATTTCCGAATATCATCTGCGTTATCTTATTTATCATAACATAATTTTCCTTTCTGAAATTTGAACAATCCTTTTTTTGCATGTTTGCTTGTCAAATTAATTACAAATGCAATTATTAATCTTGACGTGAAAATAGATTTTGTAGTTTTAGTAAATCAGGCACATTTAAAAAGGAGATAACTTATGAGTAAAAATTTGATATCTACTATAATTATTTTTGCTTTCATCCTTGTTATTATAATATTGTTAATTATTGTATTTCAGAGAATATCATATAACAAAATATTATTTCAAAAAATTACAGAACCAACAGAACAAGAAGTGATCACAAAGATTAATATTAACAATGCTGATATCGAGAAATTGATAAAACTTCCTGGAATTGGTCAAATAAAAGCTAAGGCAATTATGAA
>JAVCCD010000257.1 GCA_030765665.1 Candidatus Tenebribacter mawsonii
AGTTTTCTTACATATTTTCTCCGATATCCCTCGCCTATCTTAGGAGAGGGACTGATGGTGAGGTAGTAAAAGAAAAAAACCTTCCAAGTATCAAACTTAGAAGGCTTAATTTTTTTCTTAGCGCCTTTGCGTCCTTTGCGGTAAAACCTTACTTAATCATTCCCAGAACTTTATTTGCATTCTCTATAAATGAGTGAAGTTCCTTGCCTGAAAATCTTTTTTGTTCTAACATTGCAAGATCATGAATATGGTTTGTGAGAAGATTCACTTTATCAGTTTCACCCTTCCCACTTAACTTAAGTATCTTCTTAATGGTCTCATTTTTTGGATTTACGATAAGTGTATGATTTTTGAGCATATCCATTCCATTATCTGGCTGATTCATCATGTTCATTTCCTGGAATCTTCGCATGAATTCATTGAATACGATCATAGCGGGGATATCTTTAGACTTGAGATGTTTTGTTTCTGTTTTGATTTCGATGAAAGCTTTTTGTACGATCTCTGCAAAAGCTTCTTCACCCAGATCATTTTTAACAGGTTCTGAAACCTCATAAGGCTTTATTTTTGTATTATCATCTTTAGTAGTAATGAAAGGAGTTAGCATAGTTGCAGCTTTGGGATACTTTTTAATGAAAGCGGCATAATCATCTTTACTAAAACTTGCTTCAATTTCATCATTCAGTGCTTTGTTGAAAATCATCTCGATCTTACTTGAGTCTTCAGTTTTTTTACCATCACTTTTATCAACAAGGTTATCATTAATCTCAGAATCTATACGAACAAAAGTAACCTCATTATTTTTCATTTCCAGATGTTGGAAAATGTGATTATCTAGAACTGAATTAGAATAAATTACACCAATACCTTGTTCTTTCATTAATCTGAGATATGAAACTTGAGTATCTTCACTTTGAGCGTAATATACTTTTTGAGGTTTATCTTCAGATTTATTTCTAGTTTTATATTCTTCAATAGTTACATAATCATCCTCAGTAGTCTTAAAGATCAGTTGGTCTTTCATTGAATCTGCAAATTTTTCATCTGTAAGAACTCCATATTTTATGAATTGGTTAATGTCTTCCCAGAAGCCTTCAAATTTCTTTCTATCAGTTTTAAAAATATTTTTAAGACTGTCAGCTACTTTTTTGATGATGAATTTAGAGATCTTTTGTACTTGTTGATCTTGCTGTAAGAAGCTTCTAGAAACATTTAATGGAATATCTGGAATATCTATTCCACCTTTTAAAAGTAACAAAAATTCAGGGATTATCCCTTTTAGGTCATCTGCTACAAAAACATTATTGCAGAATAATTTCACTTTACCAGTATTCAATTCCAATTGATTTTTAATCTTTGGAAAATAGAGGATTCCTTTCAAATTAAATGGAAAATCTACATTGAGATGTATCCAAAATAACGGTTCATTGTAATCATGGAATAATTGCTTATAAAATTCCTTATACTCTTCTTCCGTTACGTCTTTAGGATTCCGTAGCCACAGTGCTTCGGTCTGATTTACTGCTTCTTTCTCTTTATTTACAAAAATAGGGAAAGGCATGAAATTACTATATTTTTCTATAAGCTCTTTAATTTTACTATCTTCTAGATATTGATCATTGTCTTTATTTAGATGAATTGTTACAGTTGTTCCAACTGTTTTTCTTTTTCCTTCAGAAGCTACATAGTCAGTTTCTCCTTCACATTCCCAAAATGCCGGTTTTGTTCCCTTCTTGTAGGAAAGCGAATCGATTGTAACCTTTTTGGCAACCATAAAACTTGAATAAAATCCAAGCCCAAAATGACCTATTATTGTAGATTGTTTGTCTTTAAACTTCTCAACAAAATCTTCAGCTCCAGAAAATGCAATCTGATTGATATATTTCTTAATCTCAGAAGCTGTCATCCCTAAACCATAATCTATTACCTGAATTGTATTTTTCTTCTTATTGGTCTTAATTTCTATCTTGAGATCATCTTTCAAATCTGCATCAATAGCCTTTCGTTTATTCATCGCATCAATAGAGTTTGATATAAGTTCTCTTAAAAAAATATCATGCTCAGAATATAACCATTTTTTTATTATTGGAAAGATATTCTCAGTGTGGATAGATAACTTCCCTGTATTTTTATCTGCCATTTCTGTCTCCTTTACATAAATTTAATTTCTGAGATAATTTAATTCGAAGTGATTATTTGTCAAATAAAATTAGCACTCCCATTTTGGGAGTGCTATAATAAGTTACTACTACAGTATTAATCTATTGTTACAATCTTAACGTTTTCTTCCTCATCAGTCTCAATAAAAGAAACTTTAATGATTTCCTCACCTGAGGTTGGAACATATCTCCCTACATAATCGGCATGTATTGGAAGCTCTTTATGACCTCTGTCAATAAGCACGCATAGCTGAATCTCTTTGGGTCTGCCAATATCGAGAACCGCATCAATAGCAGCTCTAACAGTTCTACCTGTATAGAGAACATCATCGATTAAAATAATCTTTGCATTTTCTACTTCAAAATCGATTTGAGACCCCTTATGAATTGGGTTTTCAGCAACTTTAGAAAGATCATCACGATATAGTGAGATATCAATTATTCCAGTTTTTACATCAAGTTTTTCAATTTCGTTTAAATATTTGGAAAGTCTATCTGCCATAGGAACACCTCGGCTTTTTATGCCAACAAGATAGACATCATCCATTGATTTATTATATTCAACGATTTCCAAGGCAATTCTTCTCATTGAGCGTTCAATAGCTCTTACATCCATAATTTTACTTTTTGTCTTCATAGGCTCCTCAGTTTTTTAATTTTTTGAATTTTATTTTATACAATACACCATTCTCTTTCACAAAATCTACTTTTGCAGATAGTTGTAATATTAATAATCTTATTAATTCCATACCAGTTGATTCAGGATTTTTATAATCAATTTCATTTGGAAAACTTTCTCCATTGTTGCTGATCTCAAGATTATAATAATTATTTTTATCTTCTTTCATGTTAATAGTGATCTCGCCTTTTTTGTTTCCATTAAAACCATGCTTAACAGCATTCGTTACGATTTCATTTACAAGTAATCCACATGGGATAGCTGTGTTCACATTAAGATAAACATCTTCTATATTTATAATTGGAGTTATTCTGGAATGACTGATACTATAAGAGCTGAATATGTTAATTATTAGTGATCTCACATATTGGTTAATATCAACAATCGCAAGATTATCTGACAAATACAATTGCTCTTGAACTAATGACATAGACATAATCCGATTATGTGTATTTGTAAACATATTTAATGATTCTTTATTTGTGGAAGATCGGGATTGGATATTTAAAATGCTGGCGATAATTTGAAGATTATTGTTAACTCTATGATGAATTTCTTTAAGCATAACATCTTTTTCATCAAGTGAAGATTTAAGTTTAATTCCTGTCTCTTTTCTTACTTGTATCTCCTTTCGTAAGTTTTCATTTGCTTCAACAAGTTCTGATGTTCTAAGATCTACTTGATCTTCCAATTCATCATTCGCTTTACTAAGTAGTTTATTGTGTTTCTTTTTTTTATTGTAATTATAAGATAAGAAGAGAGCTGTCATAATAAATATTAGCAAAAATAAAAATAATATGAGTTTAAATGATTTATCTTTTCCTAATTGGAATTTGTAAATTTGATTAATTTTGAGTAATATCTCTTTCTCGTGCAATGTTTTTCCGATAGTGAAATTTGTTCTGTATTGAGCAATTCTCTCACTGGTCTCTTCATTAAAAAGTGAATCTCTAATTATTGAACATTTATTTTGATACAAATATGCTTTTTGATAATCATGAATATCTAAGTATCGTTCAGACATCAACTCATAAACATCTCCGATAACATCTCGAGCCTTGATCTCTCTTGCAACTTCCAAACTTTGTCCTAAATGATAATCAACCTGCTTATAATCCTTCTTTAAAAGAAAGATATTGCCTAGATTTTTTGAAGTGTTAGCATAACCGTATTTATCAGACACTTTTTGTTTAAATACAAGTGCTTTTTGATAATTGTACAATGCCTCATCGATCTTTCCCTGTTCTTCGTAAACAACCGCTATATTATTCAAACTTATCGCAATTCTTTTTTCATCAACATTCTCTTCATTAATTTTCAGGGCTTCATAGAGATATCTTAACGCACATTCATAGTCTTCTAAGTGCAAATATATGTTTCCAATATTATTTAAAGTAGATTGCGTGCTTTTATTACTCTTTCGTTTATATTCTAAAGATCGTTGATACATCTCTAATGCTTTTGTGTAATCACTAATCCTAACATAAATATTACCGAGATTATTTAGGGTTGATTGAATCTTTGGATCATCTGTTTTTTCTCTGATATTTAGTGAATTGAGAAAATTTTTCATTGATTCATCATACAATCCTAAACGAAAATAAACACTTCCAAGATTATTGTATGATAATGATTGTCTCTTTTGGTCTTCTAGTGCAATAAATATCCCTAATGATCTAGTATAATAATCCAGAGCATTAGAGAAATCTCCGGTGTACCAGTAAATATGACCAATATTATCATATACATTTGCAATATCACGATCTGATTTTAATCTTCTAAAAATATCCAAAGCTAGTTGATAGTTTTCAAGAGCTTGATCATAATCATAAGTTTTTCTAAAAACATGCCCGATATTGTTCAAAGCATCTGCTTTCCCTTCTTCATCATTAATTTTCTTTGCAAGTTCAAAAGATTGAGCAGCACAATCATAAGCGATCTCAGGATTAATTCGTATATAAAGCAAGGAAAGTTTATTCAACACAGTAATTCTGTCTTTACCACTAACCTCATTCAGAACTGCTTCCAGACTATCAATTTTAGAAATTGACATCAGCTTAGTAGAAAGGATTATCAATATTAGAAATATGAGATACTTCTTTCTATGCAAAATTCCTCCTAAAAATTATTCATTAATGTTGAAGGTCAGGCTAAATGCAACTCCTTCATTTCTTTCGATGATTAAATCAGCTTCTAATTGCAATTGTAATATTTCAACAAGACGCATACCAAAGGAACTTAGGTCGGTCATATCAAAATCTTTGGGCAAGTCAACACCATTATTCCATACTGTCAAATGCAATTTCCCGTTATCTAGCTTATTCATAGAAATTTTAATTATGCCCTGTTTGTCTTCTGGAAATCCATATTTCAAAGCATTTGTAATCAGTTCATTTATAATCAATCCGCATGGGATTGCAGTAGAAATATTCAAATTAATATCATTGATATCTAATTCATAACTAATTCTATTACCACTAATATTAAGAGAAGCGAACAAATTTTTGATTAGTGATTCAGCATATTCCCTGAAACTTATTTCTGAAAGATTATCTGATCGATATAGTTTTTCATGAACAAGAGACATAGATTTAACACGATGCTGACAATTACGGAATAATTGAATAGCATATTCATCATCAACATAAGATGCTTGTAACTTTAACATACTTGAGATTATTTGAAGATTATTTTTTACACGATGATATATTTCTTGAAGCATTACTTCTTTCTCACGAAGCTGAGATTTAATTTTTTCTTCAGCTTTTCTGATATCTGTTATATCTACAAAAATACCGATCGCACCAATAAAATCCTCATTTTTATTCAGTGGACTAGCTGTTACTGAGATAAGTCTTTTTTCCCCGTCTTTGCGAATAATTTCCACTTCATACTTTGAACTTAGACCTTTAATCCGGTTATCAGTCTCCAATTGAAACCGTTTAAAATCGTTTGCTGAGACTAATTTTTTAAAGTTCATATTCTCGAAATCTTTATCAGGATAACCAAATATTTTTCTCGCAGCTTTATTAGTGAAAGTTAAATTCTCAGATTCATCGGCAATAACCATACCTTCTTCAATAGATTCAACCAAATATTTGTATTGTCCTTCACTCTCAATAATTCTATGGGCAGCATTTCTACAATCTGTTATGTCGGTTGCTGTTCCTAAAACTACAACCAAACCATCTATTATTGTACGAGAATTCAAGATCTCTATCCATCTTACTTTGCCTTGTTTAGTAATAATTTTGAAGTCATACTGTTGGATAACATCCTCACCCTTAATTCTATCAAATCCTCTTGACATAACCTTCTCTTTATCCTCGGGATGAACAATATCAAAGAATTTTTTAGTAAGTAGTTCCTTTTGTGAGTAACCTGTCATTTTTGAAGTAGTAGGATTCACATATGTAAATCTACCTTCCATATTGAAGGTGAACACAGAAATTGAAATATTCTCTGTTAGTTGTCTGAATTTATGCTCACTATCAATTAACTTATCCTCAGTTTCTTTTCTAATGCTGATATCATTAATTTTTTTCCTATACAAGAAGAATAAGAAAGCCAAAACAATTGAGCCGAAAATCAAACCAAGAACTAAGATTTTAGTAATACGTTTTTGATATTTTCTACTCTCTTGTAAACTATTTATCTTTGCTTCTTGATTCTCGATCTCAAATTGATTTTGGATAGTTGCAATTTTCTGAATTTTTTCTTCAGAATAAATTGAATCATGAATTACTTTATGTAACTCTAAAAATTTAAACGCCCTTTTATAATCTCCAATTGCTGCATAATACAGTGAAAATGATTCGTAGTTATCAGAGATGAGGTCTGTTAAGGCTATTTCTTCTGCTAATTCTAAACTTTTTAAAAGATATTTATTTGCTTTTTCATATTGTTCTAAAACTAAATATGTAGAACCAAGCAGGTTGCAAGTATGGGCAACACCCTCAGGAATATTTGTTTCTTCAAATAGTGCCAGAGCCATGAAGTTATAATTAATTGATTCTATATAGTTTTCTTCTAATTTATATATATTAGATAAGTTATTATAACAAAATGCCATCCCATATTTATCATTAATTTTCCTCATACTACTTAATGCTTGCTCCAAAAAATCAGTAGCTTTATCAAATTCTTCTGAAGCTATGTGAACTAATGCAATGTTGTGAAGAATTTTTGAGATTCCTGCTTCATCACCAGATTCTTGTCTATTTTGTAATACAATTTCATAGTACTGAAGTGCGTGAGTATAATCTTCTAAATTTAAATATATATTCCCAAGATTATTAAGAGCGCTTGTTAAATAATCTGTTTCATTTGAAAATTCAAATATTTTTATAGCCTTTAATGCAAATTCTAAAGCCAAAACATATTCGGCCAATTGGGTTTTTGCTATTGCTATATTTAGTAAGGATACACCAGTTCCCTTACTATATGAAATTGATTCTGCCAATTTAAGCGCACTATTATATTCACTGAAAGCTTCTTGATAACTTCCAGAATACTCAAACGCTACTCCCAATTGGTTTTTATAATCAACCATCTCTTCATCATTTTTGGCAAATTTAACTGCTAATTTAGCATATTCAGCACTCTTGTCTGAAGAAATATTCAGATATTCTGTAGAAAGTCGAATACTAATTTTACCCTTGTCTGCATTTGGCTCGTTCAGTGCAATAGTTAAACTATCGATGACAGATGCAGAAACAGATAAACAAATTGTAATCATCATAATAATAAATAATATTTTTTTCATTTTATTAATTTCATTTCCTCTATTTAATAATTAATTGAAAAATCTTGGATTGATGGAAGTGTCAAATAAATAATTATTTTTTAGATAAATACTCAATTATCGTCCTGGCACTTTTTTCACCAATTCCCTTTACGCTCATTAATTCAATAATTGAAGCTTTTCCAATATTTTCTACAGAACCAAAATTTTTTAAAAGTGAGAATTTTGTTTGATCTCCAACTCCTGAGATACTATCAAGTTTACTTTTCAGTGTTCTCTTTTTTCTTCGTTTTCTGTGGAATGTAATAGCAAATCTGTGAGCTTCATCGCGAATTTTAACAAGAACACGTAGTGCTGATGAGTTACGTGGAAGAATAATCGAATTTTTATTATTCGGCAAAAAAACTTCTTCAATTCTTTTAGCTAAAGAAATCATTTCAATATCAGTTATCTTCTTTTCCTGTAGGATATCATATGATTTACTTAGTTGTCCTTTCCCACCATCAATTACAATTAGGTCTGGCTTTTCATTTTCCTCAATTTTTTGTAGATACCTTCTCATTGTTTCTTCCATTGAGGCAAAATCATCTTGTCCATGTACTGTTTCCATGATAAAATGCCTATAGTTTTTTTTCTTAGGTTTTCCATTTTCAAAAAAAACTAATGAAGATACTGTATCGGTACCCTGAATAGTTGAAATATCAATACAGATCATCTTCCTGGGAAGCTTCTTTAAACCAAGTTTATCCTTCAATTCTTTAATGGGAAATATGGTTCTATTACTTTTTCGTAGATATTTAAGCTTCTCTTCTTCCACAAAATTAAATGCATTCTCTTTTGCAATTAAGATCAAAGCTTTGTTATCTCCTTTCTTAGGTATTACCAGTTTATTTTTTAACCATTTATTAATTGTTACCATATCATCAGGTTCGATCTGCAAGAAAATTCTGAATGGAAGTTCTTCTAATTTTGTAGTATAATATTGCTTTAAGAAGGCTTCCATCATCTGAGATAGAGATGAACCTTCCGTGTTATCCAGAGCATAGATCTCCTTATTTAATAATTTACCCGAGAGTATCTTGAGCACAGCAACAGCGGCTTTATTCCCTTCCTGATATAGTCCTATTACATCACGGTTTTTTTCATCTGTGAAAAACATATTCTTAGATCTATTCAATTTTTGAACACTCTCGATTTTGTCTCTCAATTCTGCTGCTTCTTCAAATTTTAGTTCTGACGAGTATTTACTCATTCGTAAGGTAAGGTCATTTACAACTTCTTGATTTCTACCTTTTATAAATTGGATTAGTGCATTTACGTCTTTTCTGTACTCCTCCTTGCTAATATTTCCGATACAAGGTGCTGTACATTTTCCTAATTGGAAATTCATACAAGCTCTTTTAAAGATTGGTTCTCCATCAGGTATATTTCTTGTACAAGTTCTTATTGGGAAAATCCATTCCAGCATACGCATTGTTTTTCTTAAAGCTTTTGTGTCAGTATATGGTCCAAAATAAAAATCTTTAGAATCGTTTGCATTAAGTTCTCTTGTTACAAAAACTTGAGGGAAGGTTTCTTTAACAGTAATTTTAATAAATGGTTTTCTCTTATCATCTTTGAGTTGAATATTGTATTTTGGCTGGTGCTTTTTTATTAAATTTGCTTCAAGTTCAAATGCTTGATTTTCTGTTTTTGTTAAAATGTATTCAAGGTCGGTAATCTTGCTGATCATCTCTATTGTTTTATTATCAACGTGTGTGCCCGTAAAATATGAACGTACTCTATTTCTAAGTACTTTTGCCTTTCCAATATAGATGATCTTTTCTGATGCATTTCTCATGATATATACACCAGGGGTTGTAGGCAATAATTTTAGTTTTTGTTTTATAATTTCAGGAACTTTTTGTATCATTTTCTTTCCCATACATCAACTTTTATCTCAACATTAACAAATTCAATACTTTCCTAAATAATCTCTCTCATACTTAATAATTATCAAATTGAATAATTATTTACAATATCCGCAAAAGATACAAACGAAAATCCAAATAGAATGTAAACAAAAAATTGATTTTAATTTGACAACAATTAAAATCACATTATTCAGGTTACCCAAGGACACGGGATTGCCCATGAAAAAAGAAAGCAAAGCATTTGGAATTATTACAAGAAATTTGTTTGATTTAGAACCATATTATACTTTCCTAAAAAATGCAGCGGAGAACGGTCATATTGTTGATCATCTCATAATTGCATATGAAGGAGAGATTAATCAATCTGTTTTAGCCAAATTACAGGCTAAATGCCAGATTACTTTGATAAAACGTGGAGATTCACCCATTTTAAATTCATTTCTTTTTGAGCTTGGTTTAACAAAAGAAGAGGTTTATTCAATTCTAGGAACTCCCTTTAACAAAAAATATAAAATGATCGCTTATGGTACATCAAGAAATTATGTACTAATTGCAGCATTGATGCTTGGGATTAATTATCTCATGTTTTTCGATACAGATGTCTATCCAAAAATATTATCTCAATTTCATAATGGAAAATTCGATTTTATTAACATTGATTTTGTTGGTTCTCATCTAAAATATCTAAAAGAAAAAGATGTTTGCTTAACCACAAGCGATTATACAGGATATTATATAATTCCTCAAATAAATTTTCCTAACTTCAAAAAGTTACTATATGGTGTTCAGAAAGAAGGTATGTTTGATGCTGTTTCAACTAATAATATACCTGTCTCAAAAAAAAATCACTCTCAAAATATCGTTGAAACCCTTAAGGCTCTTGGTGGGAATATGGCTCTTGATCTTTCAAGAATTGACATTCTTCCACCTTTCTTCTCTACCGCTTTAGTGCTTGATGATGAGTGTTTCTTGGGTCGAGGTGAAGATACACTATTTGGACCCGAGGTACATGGTGCAGGTAGATGTATGAATATTGATCTTTTTGTCTTTCATAATTGTTTTGGAGATTTCCCCAAGAAACCTGTTATCACTATTCAAAAAAACTTAGATAGATTTTTTTATGCCTGCATGGGATGGGTTATTAGAAACCCATTTTTAAATTGGATCAGAGAAAAATATTCGATCACATTCGAAGATTTTGACAAAGAAAAAAGATATGAGGCACTTTTAATAGGAAGTAAGGCAGCAGCTGAATATTTTAATGATAATAGATTTTTGAAATTACCAAGAGCCTATAAATCATCATATGAGAAATTAGGTGACGATATTAAACATTATGAAGAATTAATGTTAGTTTGGAAGAAATTAAGACAACTAATAAATAAGGAGTAATAAATGCGAACTTATATGGTAATTCCAACCTATTGGACAGGACCAAATAGTGAATGGGAAGAAGGTGATAAAGTTTTTGATCATGCAACACCAGTTAGTGAAAACGGTACTCTGATTAGAACGCTTGAATCACTTCATATTCTTGAAGATACTGATTTCACCTTGATTATTATTGCAATTGCAACAAATAATAAATATGAAAAACAAATTAAAGCAAAATTAAAAGATATGCTCTCGAAAGTTGATATTCCAGTTGATACGATCTTATTTACAGAATCATCTCTCGTAGAACTTAAAAAGAAACTTTATAAAGATTATAAAGGTAAGGATATCTTGAGTTTAGATAATTATGCTCAAATAAGAAATATGTGCATTTTTATTCCTTATGTATTAGATGCGGAGATTGCATTACTGATTGATGATGACGAAATATTTGAAGATCCTAAGTTCGTTACAAAAGCAAAAGAATTTATTGGCAAGAGATTCTACGGAAATACAATTGATGGAGTTGCCGGATATTACTTAAATGAGGATAATGAGTATTATGACAAAGTCAATATTGTTCCCTGGATGACTTATTGGGATCGTTTTGGTGGGAAACGGGAGGCTTTTGACAAAATAATTGGAAGTGAGCCTCGCTTGAAGAAAACTCCATTTGCTTTTGGTGGAGCTATGGTGATACATAGAAATTTAATGAGAATTGTACCTTTTGATCCCAAAATTACTCGGGGTGAAGATACTGATTACGTAATTAATGCCCGTATCTTCGGCTTTAATTTTTATTTGGATAATACATTAGCAATAAAGCATTTACCTCCATCTAAAAAGCATCCTGTATGGAAGCGATTTCGTGAAGATATATATAGGTTTTTATATGATAAATCTAAATTTGATACACAAACAAATAAAACTAATCTTCATGAAATTAAACCCGAAGATTTTGATCCATATCCAGGTTCGTTCATGAAATCAGATCTGGGAGATAAGATCTTTAAAACAAATATTATTCTTGCCTTAAATTACCTTGCAGATGGAGATGTAGAAGCATGTAAAGGAACTATCGAGAATATCTATTTAGCAAGATATGAAGCGATTCCGCATTACAATACTTATGAAACTTATCTCGCATTTCAAAAAGAGTGGAGAACAACACTAGAACATACAAAACCGTTTGGTGATACTCTAAAAAATATCATTAAAAAGGGACAGATTATTAAATTTGATAAATACCAGATAGAAAAAAGAAAACTCTTAGAGCGAACAAGTATACATCAAAATCTTCATTTACGCGAACTTGAAATATTTAAGAATTTCACAAAAAAAGATTTAAGAAGCATCTTTTTTATCTCTGAAATAATAAACTTGAAAAAAGGTGATTTTGTATTTAGAGCAGGAGATATTGATAGTTGCTTATATTTAGTTCTGCAGGGTACACTTAATGTCATCAAAGAAAGAAAAAATTCTGATTTGGATATTATTGTTTCTAACATTGTGCAGGGAGAACATTTTAATGAAACTTCCATTTTTTTTGATTCTAAACATAAAGTTTCGATAATTGCGACATCAGATGTTGATCTTTTAAAAGTAGACAATATTGAGTTTTCTAAACTCCTAAAGAAAAATTGTGAACTTTCTTCTAAACTATTATGGATTGTCTCTAAAAAACTCAGTGAACGTTTAATGCATACAACCGAAAAATTTTCAGAAACAAAAGATCAAACTTCCGATGTATCCGATGATATGGAGAGTTAATGAAAATTTTACTAATAAATCACTTTCCGCTGCAAGGTTCAGGAAGCGGAATCTACACACTTAATATTGCTCAGGAGTTAATAAAAGAAGGTCATACAGTATTTGTAATTGATATAGATTGCGAGACAGATAACACTAATTACCCTTTTCAAAGAAGAACAATAATCTGTAAAAACGATGATATTGATCTTGATATTGACCTTGACCTCAACTTCGATCTCGATTTCAATTTTCCATGTTTTACAACTCATCCTCGAAGTTTAAATACTTATTATAATATTTCTGATAAACAAATTAAACAATATGTTAATACTTTTGTTAGAGTAACACAAGAAGTTGTTAATGACTTTGACCCAGATATTATTCATGCTCAACACCTATGGATCACTCCTTATGCTGCGCTAAAAAGTGATGTGCCCTATGTTGTAACTGTTCACGGCACAGATTTAATGGGATTTAAAAAAGATAAACGATATCATAAATATGCCTTGGAAGGAGCAAATAATGCAGCAAAGATTATTACGATTTCAAGGCAAGTTCACAATGACTCTCTGGAATTATTTAAATTACCTGAAAAAAGATTGAAGCTGAATCCAAATGGCTTTGATGACGATATGTTCCAACCTAAAAGCACAACTAAAAAAGAAATACTAAATAAGTTTGGAATTGATATTCTTCCCAGCAAATTAGTAAGTTTTGTTGGGAAGTTCACCGAATTCAAAGGTATCGATATACTCATCAAAGCAGCCCGAAAAGTAACAGATGAAATTCAGGGAGTTATCTTTGCTTTAGCTGGTGATGGACAATTAATGACAGAGATGAAGAGATTAGCGCAAGATCTAAAATTGAATAATGTTTATTTTCTTGGACATCAAACTCAAAAAGATGTAGCTTTATTATACTCAGCAGCTGATGTATCTGTTGTGCCTTCTCGTATTGAACCTTTTGGACTCGTTGCTATAGAGGCACTTGGTTGTGGTACTCCTGTAGTTGCCACAAATGCAGGTGGACTGCCTGATTTTATAAATAATGACGTTGGGCAACTTGTTGAGATGGAAAATGCAGATGCTTTGTCAGAGGCAATTATTGAGGAATTGAAAAATAATACTAAACTCACAAAAGGAAAATACGCACGAGAATATGCTGTTAAAAATTACTCATGGAAGAAAACACTACGGAATGTAATAGAAATTTATGATAAAGCGATTAATAAATAGGAAAAATTATGAATAAACTGCTACTCTTAGTTATTTTAATTATTCTTACACTGAACATTTCAGCTTTAAATCCTACTAAATATTATGAAGAGTTTTTCACCTCTTTTCTCTCTGATCCAAATTCAATCCAGAATTATCTTCCAGAAGAGACCATATATGCAGCAAATGTGTTAGGAATAACTTATGATATCAATTATCCTAAATTCTTAATTGGTAACATTCCAACCGAAAATATTCGAAAGATTCTGCTTAATGACCCAGATAAATATCAGTTAACTATTAACGATTTAGGTGAAGGTTATTCCCATCTGGAAGTAAGCATTATACATGGGAAGCTGAATTATTTTTTCAAGAATTTGCAGCTTATTTCAGAAGCAGATTATTCCACCAGAAATTGGCAAACACAGGAATCTGAGTTTTTCCGATTTCGTTTTCCTACTGGAAATCCTCCTGATCTTATTGCAGTAAAACAATTAGATGATTTTGCGAAATTAACTCTAAATACTTTGACTTGTTCATTATCGAAAGTTGAGCAATTAAAAGAAGAGAAAATAAACTACCTGTTCTGCCCTGATGAAGATACAATAGACTTGGTGACCGGTTTCAGAACAAGAGGAATATGTCTTTTGAATCAGGATTATGTTGTATCAAGATTTCCAGCTCATTTTCATGAAGTTAGCCACATGTTGATAAACTACAGAATCCAGGAAAACCAGCTTTTCACTCACCCATTTCTATTGGAAGGATTTGCTGTTGCCATGGGTGGACGTGGCGGAAAAACCGCTGAAATTATTCTAAATATTGGACTATTCTTACAAAACTCAGGATTCGCAAACTATGAAGAACTCCTTTCTCTTGAAGGATTTATACAAATGGATGCTTCAATTTCATATCCAGTTGCCGGATTATATAATTGTTTTCTGATGAATAATCTAGATTTTGATTCTTATTTAAATTTATACAGAAAGTATGGAAATGACAACGGGAATTTTAACTCTATTCAAATTACTGAACTTCCTCTAAAATCCGACTGGGAAAAATTTCTTATAAATGCAGATTTTCAAACTATTGCCCTTAATAACAAAACGAATTATTCTTCAATATTAAATACTGATTCCTTGAAAGTTGGGCAATCCAAGGAATACTTTGAATTCCATACAAAATCTCCAATAAAAATTGATTTTGAAGCTGGCAAATTCCAGTTAACTGTTTCGGGAAGATTCAAAATTACTTGTAATGAAAATGAAGTTAACATTTTAGATACTGCTACAGGTAATTTAGTAGCAACTTATGTGAATGGTTTCACTTTAGAAAATCAACCAGTTGAAAAGCAAAACGGACTATGGCACTTCTTTGTTAAACGAAGTGTTTTCGAGTAATATTTCAAGGTTTTAAAACATTTATTTTGACATGCAACTCTTTCAAATTAGTTTGTCCATAGAAATAGATCTTTAGATATATATACGGGGGTGCCCTGGTTTCGACAGGGATAAAGGGGATTGCTGATGCATGCCGAGAAGATTACCTACTCGTTAATCACGGTGATAAACTAATTAAACGCAAACGATAACTTTGCACTAGCTGCCTAAGTGTAGCTACGGTCCTGCCAGACTTTGTTGTTAAGTCGGCAGTCAACCGCCATAATTAGCAACTATAAACGGCAGATGTCTATAATGTCGTTCGAAAACTTATAGACTGGCTTTCCAGTTTGGTTTGACTGTTTTCCATCGGGAAAGTAAGATTAAAAATAGCTAAGCATGTAGATTTGGCTTTTGACTTATCTTTGGACGCGGGTTCGATTCCCGCCACCTCCACCAGTCTTCGTTTTGAACGAAGTGAAAAATGAAGACTGTCCC
>JAVCCD010000102.1 GCA_030765665.1 Candidatus Tenebribacter mawsonii
AGAGCTAAATAGTATTTTGTTGCGATCAGAATTTTAACAAGTTCCCATTTTGCCCAAAATCCGGGAAAAGGTGGAAGCCCAGCTAAGGCAAATAATAAAACTCCGAACAACAACAATAAAGGTAAATTATTCCTTAGAACAGACCAATCTTTGATGTTATTCTTTTGTACAATTCCTGTCAGCCAGAAAAGCCCGGCTTTAGCTAAAAAGTGATTTATGAAAAATCCACCTGCAATAAGTAATATTATTCCATCTGTTAAGCCAATTTTAAAAGCAAATGATACAACCGCTATTACAAGTCCCATTTGTGCAATAGATGAATAACCCAATAATCTTTTGGGATTCGACTGTTTAATACCAATAAGATTGGAAAACAAGAATGTTACAATTCCTGCACCCATAAATACAGAGAGATACTCACTTGAAAGCAAGGGAAGAAGCTTATAGAAAACAAACAGAATTGCTGCGGAATTAACTACTGCGATTACAGAAACGATCCCTGAATTCACGGCTTCGTAAACATCTAAAGCCCAGCCATTTGCAGGGAAAGGCTTCAACTCTATAAAAACAGATATAAGTAGCAAGAATACTGAGAAAACACCTGTCTTCATAGCTAATAATGAAGGATTACTGATGATAACATCAAGATTTAGATTCCCTGTAAAGTAGTAGATGAAAGTTACTCCAAGTAGGAAGAATATGGAGGTTATTCCTCCTGCAAGCATATATTTGAATCCTGCAGAAAAAGATTTTTTGTTTTCATCAAAACTAATTAATGCGTAAGTTGAAATGGAAACAATTTCCAAGAACACGAATATGTTAAAGAGGTCACGAGTCATAACTAACCCATTCACTCCCATAATCAAGATTAGATATAAAATCAATCCCGAAATATGTGTCTCTTTAAACTTCTTATAAAGAAATATGGCAGACATCAAACCTGCCAAATTTGCCAGCAACAAGACGAATGATTCTAACAATCCCAGTTTCAAATTAATAGAAAGAGGTGCCAGGAAACCTGCTGTGTGAATTATTAGAGAGGGCTTTCCTAAAATTGCAAATTGATAAAACCACCCAAATAATATCACAACATTGAATAGAAGAATTCCATATAAGAAGCTCAATGAGAGTTTTCTTCCGGCTTTATCAATAACGGATAACAGAAATCCAGCTGTAAGAGATATAATTAGAATATATATAGGATTTACCATTTCAACTCCTGATAATCATCTATTGATAATGATTTATTTTTTTGATATAATTTTATTACAAAACTAAGCATCAGGGCTGTAACAGCCAACCCAATAACAATTGCTGTAAGAACCAAAGCAGATGGGATAGGATCAACAACTGCATTTACAGCATTTTTAAGATCTACACCTGAATCAATTATTGGTGCAGTTTTGCCACGGATGTAACCAATTGAAACAATGATTATATGCGTTCCGGTATCAACTATAGAAAAACCAATAATTATTTTTATTAAGTTCTTTTGAGTAAGCATACCGTAAATTCCAATTATCAGTAGTAAAAATCCCAATATAAGAGCGAATATCATTATTCTCCTCCCATTTTATCTATAATAGTTGTAAGCTCGGAACCAACCTTAAGACCTATAAGTGAATAGATCAATGGGATAGCGCCTGCACTCAGTAGTTTTCCAAAATTACCTAAAGGTAGAATAGCCGGATCAAGAAAGCTGTTCATTCCAATTAGTAAAACACCAAACAACCCAATAATAACATAAAAAGCACCGGATATAGATTCAACAAATAACAGAATTTTGTGGTTAAATTTCAAATTGGTATCTGCCAGAATCAATAATAAAAAAGCTGTTGTTATCAGAACACCACCTTGAAATCCTCCGCCTGGAGTGAGATGACCATGTGTAAATATATAAATCCCTGTCAGAATTATCAAAACAAATAAAAACTGAGAACCTGTTTGCAGTAGTTCAGAAGATCCTCTGGATTTCAGGCTTGTCTTTTTCTTTCTTAATAAGAATCCAACTCCTGCTGTTGCAAGAAACAGAACTGTTACTTCTCCCAATGTATCTAACCCACGATATGTTACAATTACAGCTGTAACTACATTTTGGGAATTCAAATCATTAACCGAACCTTCAACATATTGTGATGATAGTTCACCAAGTTCTTGGTGGAACTCAAAATCTCTTAAGAAAGGAAGAAACATCAAAATTAAGCCAAGAATTGCAAGTAAGATAAATATTCTCTTAATCATTCAGATCTCCTTTTCTTATTTTTTTCAGTGTGAAAATAAAGATGATTGTGGTTAACCCGGAACCAATTGCTGCTTCTGTCATTGCTACATCAGGTGCGGCAAGCATGAGATAGATAACACTTGCTAGTAGGCTAATAACGCCAGCACTTATTATTGCAGCCAGCAGATTCTTCGTACGAATTGCTAAAAATGCGGCTAAAATCATAACTACTCCTAAAACTGTTATTATTATGGAGATCATTTTTCTTCTCCTTTTTTCTCTAAGTCATCATCGGCTAAATCATCTTTTACAGAGCGACTTGTAAGTTTAATTCCAGCAAAATGAGCAGCTCTCGCCAATGTGTTTGAGGAGATTGGATTTGTAAATATCACAAACAAAATTATTATTACCATCTTTCCAAAACAACCGCATTCGTAATGACCGATCGAAATACCCGCAAGAAATAAAATTGAACCAAGTGTAGTAGCTTTGGTTCCTGCCTGCATTCTATTATATACATCAGGCATTCTTAATATTCCAAGTGCTCCCAGAAAAAGTAGAATGGAACCAGCTAATGTTACAATTGCACCAAATAATTCCATCATATCCCCCTTTCTAGATAACGTGCAACGGCTACGATACCTACAAAGCTTATCAATCCGTAAACTATGGCAACATCAAGATATATCACACGATTTGAATAATAGGCGATAAACACAATAAGTGAAATTGCAATGATTGTCATTCCATCTAAAGCAACAGCTCTATCGGCTGCTGTAGGACCTAAGATCAATCTTACAAAAGACAATACAATACCAGCAAGTGCAATAATTGCTGCTATATTATAAATTAGATCAGCCATTGTTTACCTCCAGAGTATGTTTGTCATTCTGACGTTTCTTGCACGTTGTTCTCAGGAAGAATCTCAAGCAGTAATTAGATGCAAAGCTAAAAGAAATTTCATTAGATTCTTCGTGGGGAAAGCTGATAGATTCCTCAGAAAGACAATATGAATTTAAAGTAATTATGTGTTTATCCAAAGATTACCTCCAAGTATTTCTCAAATTTACTCACTATCTGCTTTGTTGCTCCTTCAATATCATTTGAAGTAACATCGATCCAGTGAATATAATAATCTTCTCCATTTGTCTCTACAGTTAAAGTACCAGGAGTTAGTGTAATCGAATTCGCCAAGATGGTTCTTCCTAATTTCGATTTTAACTTAGTTTTTACTTTTACAATACCGGGATTAATTGGAATTGTAGGATGAATGACTCTGAAGGCTACATCAAGATTCGATTTTAACAATTCCCAAGAAAATACAAAAATGTAGATGATAGAATAGAAAATTGCTTTGGGGTTAATATGAAATTCAGAGAATATGGTCGCTTTTGAAAAGAATATAATCGTTAGTAGTAGCGAAACAATGGCTCCGATAATTATCTCCTGCTGATCCGTTCCGGCCAATAGGATCCAAACGATCAGTAGGGATATGAAAAACAAAAAACCTTTTTTCATCATTTATAGCTCCTTCTATGTTCTAATTGCATTTATTAAAAGTTGAAAATGATATTCAATAATATCTTCAGGATTAAAATTTGGCATTACCTTTTCACTTAAAATACTACTAGGCATAATACCAGTGAAGTTACCCCAAAGTGCTAATGATAATTTATCAGCATCAATATCGGTTTTAATGGTTTTATCTATTTGCCCAGCTCTAATTATTTCTGAGATTATATTATTGATATTTCTATTTTCTTCTATTGTGCTCTTAATTATTTTTCCTGTTACCGGACAATTCTCTCTATGCTCTCGGTATGAAAGAAGGGCGTTATAATGATTTGGATATTGCTTTGTAAAATTTATGAATTCTGACGCCAATTCAGGAAATTTTTCGATTCCAGTTTGATTATTATTACCCTTTAATGATTTAAATATTCCTTTCAGGATAAGAAGACTGCGTTGTAAAATTGCCATACAAAGTTCATTCTTGCTGTGAAAATAGAGATAAAGTGCTCCTTTGGAAAGTTCCGCTTCTTCAGCCACATCATTCATCGTAGCATGCTCAAAACCTTTATCGAAGAAGATTCTTTCTGCAGCATCGATAATACTCTCGCTGCGTAACTCTCTTTCTCTCTCTTTCCTTTCAACAACACCCATTAAATAACCTCGAGTCACCAAGTGACCAATGGTCATATTTTGTCAAATTGTTTCTTGCAGATACTAAATTTTACTTAAGCAATGTAATGTATGTGCAAATTGAAAGCTTTTATTTGACAGAATTTTTATCAATTTACATTTATTTATTTGTTTCTAACTTTTCAAAGAATTTAGAGATAAGCTGAGATAGGTTAAGGTAATGAAGTGAAAAAAAAATAAAAGTAAAAGGAGAGTTTATGAAAAAATTAGCATTAGTTTTATTTGTTTTAGTAGTTTTTGCACAATTTATTACTGCCAACGTTTGGCAGCAAACCTTCACAATAAAGGATAAAGGAACTGAAACAGAATTTGATCTGACAGATCAAATTAATTTGGAAATCCAAAACTCAACGTTCATCAGCCGCGACAGCAGAATTTCAACTTTATGGCAGACATCAGATCCAGGTGCAATTGCTGGTGAAATCAGCGTATCCCCAACTTTAGAAAATTCTTTTGTACAGTGGCATTTGAATAATGAAAGAGTTTCTTTATTTCACGATTCTGCAACTCCACTTTGGGAACATGTAGTTGGAGATCTTGATTTCGGTTACCCGATAGACATGTTAGAAGACGGTTCTATTCTTGCTATTGCAGATGGTTCAACCATAAAAATATTCGATCCCAATTCTTCAACTCCAACTTGGGAATATATGGTTTCAAATTCAATGACTGGATTGAAACTTGCACCTGATGGATTAAGTGTTTATGTTGCCTATTACTATTCTGAGAATGGAGTAGTTGAGAAATATGAAATTGGAAATTCAACTCCAGTTTGGACGACAAGTTTTGCAGGAAGCTCACAAACTCTTGATATTAGTGGTGATGGTTCTACTTTGATCTTCACACAATATGGTGGTGGAAACAGCTTCATGTCAGTACTTGATTCTGCCGATGGAAGTTTGATATTCCAAGCAGTAGAATATAATCAGAACAATCCTGCTATCAGCTTTGATGCATCTATAATTGTAAATGGAGATTATTCTGGATATGTTCATGTTTATGAATTTAATGAGACTTTAGAAACTTATGAAGAAAAGTGGAGCTTCAATGCTACAGGCAGTGGAACTTCTACCTGGATTGGCGGAATGGGCATTTCCGGTGATGGCAGCACAATAGCAATTGGAACCTTAGATTTTATCACTGGTGGTTTTGATGGGCAGATCTTTGTTTTTAATACTGATGCTCCTGTTCCACTTTGGATCTATGAAAATTTTGGTGATTATGTAACCAAAGTTGACGTGAGTTATGACGGTTCAATCATCGCTGCTGCAGGTTATGGACCAATGGATCACAGTACTGCAGATTTCTTATTATTCCGCAAAGAGAGCAATATTCCAGTTTATGAAATTAACACACCTGGCTCCATGGACGCCTTGGATTTAGCTGATGATGGCTCTTTCTGTACAGTTGGCGGAAAGGCTGTACACGCACGTGAGATGGGAAGCGGTGGTTTAGTTTACAGTATCGATTGCGATCTCGGTGGTGGCATGATTACTGGAATTATCAATCTGGACGGAGAAGAAGATAATTCCGGAGCAAAGATCGAGATTCTTGATCTGGTCGATTATTTTACATATTCTGACTATGATGGTAATTTTACTTTTAATAACGTTCCAAGTGGC
>JAVCCD010000329.1 GCA_030765665.1 Candidatus Tenebribacter mawsonii
ACAGAAGGCCCTGTTTATCTTGGTGTTCAGTTTTCAAATACTTCATTTCCTGCAACGGGAATTGATAGCTGGGAATGGGATTTTGATGGTGATGGAACTTTTGACAGTACTGAAGAAAATCCATACCATCTCTACACAGAACCAGGTGTATATGATGTAACTCTTAAGATCGAAGTTGATGGTGAATTTGCTGAGATCACAGTTGCAGGTTATATTACCGCAACAGATGGATCTTCTGTAAGTGGAACTCTATCTGGAGCATGGATACCTGAATTCAATCCTTATGTGATTACAGGCGATATTGATATAGCTGCAGGTAATCTACTTTCAATTCAGTCTGGTGTAGAATTACAATTTGATACTGATGTACAATTTACA
The DNA here is from genome assembly GCA_030765665.1 of Candidatus Tenebribacter mawsonii. Lineage (GTDB taxonomy): Bacteria > Cloacimonadota > Cloacimonadia > Cloacimonadales > TCS61 > Tenebribacter > Tenebribacter mawsonii. The sequence goes on from JAVCCD010000329.1 coordinate 379, forward strand.
GTTAATGGACTTCTTGTAGCTGATGCTTCTTCAACACGAAGCGAGCCAATTATTTTCACCTCAGATACTTCATGGGGTGGCATCAGATTCTTTAATACACTTGAAGATAACATTCTAGCAAATTGTGAAATCTCTAAGGCTGCTGTTTCAGCAATCAAAGTAGAAGGTGATTCACAAGTTGATGTTATTGGATGTAAGATTTATGATAACAATACAACTTCACTTGCTGCAATTGAGATTATTGGCTCAGAAAATGTTGTAATTTCACAAAACATAATTGCCAATAATACAAGTACAAGTAATGCTGGTGCTATTAGCTGCACGGCATCCACACTGGAAATCACAAACAATATTGTTGTTAATAATTCAGGTCAATGGGGAGCATTCAGTTTCAAGAATGATTCTAATGTGATCTTAACAAATAATACAATAGCTAATAATCTTTCAACTAATACAACTCCATATATGATCTTCTTATTGAATTCAGTTCCAGTTATTACTAATTCAATAATCATTGATAATGGAGAAGTATACTTCCCACAAAGTACTCCTGAAATTACATACAGTTGTATTACAGGTGGATTTGCCGGCGAAGGAAATATTGATGAGAATCCTATGTTTGTTGCAGCTACAGAAGGTGACGGTGCTGATTATGACGGATTAGCTGCTGATTGGAATCTGCAAACTGGTTCCCTCTGCATTGATGCTGGAAATCCAGATGCAATGTACAATGACCTTGATGGATCTAGAAATGATATGGGCGCTTATGGTGGTCCTAATGGATTAGAGCCTACAGATTCTGAGAATAACACAATTAACATAGCTGCTGTTAATTCAATTTCTGTTTATCCAAATCCATTTAATCCAACAGCTAATATTGCACTCTCAATTAATGAGAACGATATTCTGCATCCTGTATCAGTTGAAATTTTCAACATAAAAGGTCAGCTTGTAAAAACAATAATTAGTAATGAAGTTGTACAAACAACAAACTTCGTTTGGAATGGAAAAGATAACAATGAAAATTCCACAGCTAGTGGAATGTACTTTGTAAAACTTAAAACAGCTACTTCTGAAGTTTCTAAGAAGATGTTGTTATTGAAGTAAGAATTAATTAATTCTAATAATTGCGGGAACTATTTGAAATAGTTCCCGTTTTTTTATACTTGAAAATTATACCTATTAAGTTTTTAAATGGAATAAAATATGCATAATATTAATAGTATAAAAATTTAATATTAGGAGTATTTAATGGTAAGAATAAAAAAAATCGTATTCGTATTGATCTTTGTAATGTTATTAACAGCACTATTTGGTGCCTATTTAAAAGACCAGCCACAAACCCTAACCCAACCAGATGGGAACATTCTAAAATGTCTTGCTTCAGGTGATGAATTTTATAATTGGCTACATGATGAAAATGGATATACAATTATCCAAGATCCTGATACAGGATTTTATGTTTATGCTAATTTGAGCGGAGAGAAATTAATTGCTACAAACTATATAGTAGGACAAATTGATCCATTTACAACAGATTTACAAGCTGGAATAAATGTAAAACCAGCGGGATACGAAAGAAGAATTGAAGAATTCAATCAGTTACTTAAAGAAAACAGAAACAGAGTTTCTACAACTGGTGATCTAAATAATTTAGTCGTGTTTATCCGATTTGCTGATCAAGTAGAGTTCACTGAACCTATAACTCTTTATGATGGTATGTTCAATGCAGAAGACGTTAATTCTATGTATCAGTATTTTTATGAAGTATCAGATCAGCAATTGAATGCTACCTCAAGCTTTTACCCTGAACCAAATGGTAATTTAATTGTTTCATATCAAAGTCCAAACCCACGTAATTATTATGAAGTTTATAATTCTGTAACAAACCCAAATGGTTATCAACAAGGTCAGCAGGCAACAAGAGAGCATGCACTGCTGCAATCAGCAATACAATATGTTGAAACACAAATTCCTGAATCATTAGATTTAGATAATGATGATGATGGATATGTAGATAATGTTTGTTTTATTGTGAAGGGAGGAACAGGAGCATGGGCAGATCTGCTTTGGCCGCACATGTGGGCTTTGTATACATATAATGTCTATATTCACGGTGCACAAGTCTGGACCTATAATTTTCAATTATCGCAAAGTTTAAGTGGAAGTGGAGTTGGCGTATTATGCCATGAGATGTTTCATTCTTTAGGAGCACCAGACTTATATCATTATACAAGTAATGGGATTTCACCTGCTGGATCTTGGGATTTGATGTGTTCCAACACGAACCCGCCTCAGCATATGACTACCTGGATGAAACACAGATATGGTCAATGGTTTGACGATGTTCCAGAAATAAATACATCTGGAACATATACTCTAGCTCCGGTTGTAGATTCACCCTACAGCTGTTATAAAATTCCTTCACCTAACTCAAGCACAGAATTTTTCATGGTTGAATATCGAAAGAAGACAGGAATATTTGAACCAAGCGTTCCTAATGATGGACTTATTATCTATAGAATTGACCTGAATGAAGATGGCAATGCACAAGGACCACCTGATGAACTTTATATATTCAGACCTGATGGTACAATGACGAATAATGGTAACATTAATGAAGCTAATTTTTCTGCAGATGCAGGAAGAACAATGTTCAATGACAGCACTAATCCAGCAGCTTTTTTGCAGTATGGTGCACCTGGCGGGATCTTCATATCTGATATTGGTTTTGCCGGTGATACTATTGAATTCACATTGAATACTGGTTTGATCCCGATGTTTGAAACAAATGTTCAAACTGGACCTGCATATCTGGGAATTCAGTTCACAAACACGTCTTATCCAACCAATGAAATAGACGGTTTTGAATGGGATTTTGATGGAGATGGAACATACGACAGCACAGAAGAAAATCCTTTTCATTTTTATACAGATCCTGGAGAGTATGATGTGACACTGAGAATCGAAGTTAATGGAGAATTTGCCGAGATAACAGCTGAAGATTACATTAATGTAACCAATAGCTCATCGGTAACTGGCAATGTTTCTGGAGCCTGGGTAAGCGACTTTAGTCCTTATATTATTTCCGGTGATATTAATATTGCTGAGGATGATGAACTTACAATAAATCCTGGAGTTGAATTGCAATTTGCTGAGGACGTTTTGTTTACAGTTAATGGACTTCTAATTGCGGATGCTAGTTCTTCAAGAAGTGAGCCAATTGTCTTTAATTCAGATTCTTCTTGGAGTGGAATAAAATTCAACAATACTCAAGAATCCAATATCCTTTCAAATTGTGAAATTTCTAACGCAAATAACTCTGCAATTAGCATTGAAGTAGATTCTAATGTTGATATTATTGGATGTAAAATATTCGAAAATAACAGTACTTCACAAGGTGCTGCCTTTAAGATTGTAGGATCTGATGATGTATTGATCTCACAAAATATCATTGCTAACAACTCAAGTGCAACCAATTCTGGTGGATTTGTTTGTACTGCATCCTCACCTGAGATCTCTAATAACATTATTGTTAATAATACTGGTTTGTGGGGTGGATTTTACTTCCAAAACAATTCTAATCCCGTTATGATAAATAATACAATTGCCAATAACCAATCATTAAATTCAACACCGTACTTGTTCTTCCTTCTAAATTCTGTTCCGATAATTCTTAATTCAGTAATAATTGATAGTGGGAACCTTCATTTCCCTCTTGATATTCCTGAGATCACATACAGTTGCGTAACAGGTGGTTTTGAAGGTACGGGCAATATTGATGAAGATCCCATGTTTGTTGCAGCCACTACTGGTGATGGAACTAATTACAACGGACTGACAGCTAATTGGAATTTAATGTCCAATTCACCTTGTATCGACGCTGGTCATCCGAACACTATCTATAATGACCTTGATGGATCTCAAAATGATATGGGTGCTTATGGAGGTCCTAACTCTTATGCATTGGCTCCAACAGAATCAGACAATAATACGATAAATATTACAAATGCTAACTCAATTTCTGTTTATCCTAATCCATTTAATCCGACTACTAATATTTCACTTTCAATTAATGAGAGCGATATACAATCACCAATAACAGTTGAGATTTTTAACATAAAAGGTCAGCTTGTAAAAACCATTGTGAAAAATCAGATTGTATCAGATACGAACTTTATCTGGCATGGAAAGAACAATAATGGTGATTCTACAGCAAGTGGAATGTACTTTATTAAATTGAAAACAGTTGAAACTGATATTTCTAAGAAAATGCTGCTCTTAAAATAATACATTTTTAACAGCAAATAAATACAAATGCCTCGGCAACGAGGCGTTTTTTATTTGACACAATACAATAAATAAATTCCATCTTCTACATGATTAAAATTAAATTCTACAGCCTTATACGAATACACTTGGAAATTAATGAAGTTGAGATTGAAGCTGACTCAATAACAATTTACGATCTCTTTCTTAAAACAGAACAGCAGATTGGAAAAAAATTCTTATATCTACTTATAGACGAAAACAAGCAAATCATTCCCAGTACAATAATTCTTATCAATGGTCGCAATGTTTTCCATTTAGATAAGCTTAATTCATTAGTTGTATGTAACGATGAGATCAGCATCTTCCCTCCTGGTGGAGGTGGATAAAAATGTTTCAAAGAAATATTCAATTCTGGGGTGAAGAGAAGCAACAGCTTTTAGCAAGATCTACA
>JAVCCD010000260.1 GCA_030765665.1 Candidatus Tenebribacter mawsonii
ATAAGGCAGTTTCAAGTGGTATTTATTTTTACAAAATGAATACTGGAAAATTTACTGAAACTAAGAAAATGATTCTAATGAAATAATTAAAGTTAGCTTATGTAATCAGCCCCGGATTCCGGGGCTTTTTTTTAAGTTTAATTTCAATCATTTGATCTGATTTATACAAAATCTAACCAAAATTATTCCTGATAAATTTTACTATCAAAATATATATTTTCACTTTTTTTTAAGTAAAACATGGTCTCTTAAATGAGATTAATAATCAATACAATCTTAAGAATTTTTGTAACGCTAAAGTATTAAAGAACATAGGGAATATGTATGACAATGTGTAAATTTAACATGGTAAAATATATCAGCGACAGGTAAAACATTTTACTTGACACTGAACTTGCATTCTCAATTAGATATTACCTTAAAAGGAGGAATGATTTATGGGAAAAGTATCAATAACCATTAATGGTTCTGAAGTAAAAAACATTTACCCCGCTATTACAATTGCTGTTTCAGCTGCAGCTAGTGGTGATGAAGTAATTTTGTTTATTTTACCAAGTGGATTACCAGCTTTTAAGAAAGGAATGTATAAAGAGTTAAATGAAATAGCTCCTAAACTTCCTGATCTAGTAGAAATGATGGAAGGGCTTGAGATGCTTGGTGCTCGTATTCTGATATGTGAACTTGGATTTGAAGTTCACGGACTAAAAGAAGAAGATCTTGTGGAAGGTGTAGAAATTGTAGGTGCTACTACATTTGTAGCAGAAGCACAAGGTTCAGATCTTACATTTTCATTCTAACTAAAATAAGACAAGGAGAAAAACATGGCTGAAAAAGTATTAGATTGTGTAGGACTTAAATGTCCTCAACCTATTTTAAAAGTAGTTGCTTACATTCCACAAATGGAAGCCGGAGACATTTTAGAAGTAAAGGCAGACTGTCCTTCATTCCCAACAGATATTAAAGCTTGGTGTGATAGAACAGGAAAAACTTTATTGTTTTGCATGGATGATGGATCAGGAAGTCATTCAGCCCAAATTCAGTTTTAATTTTATTAGAGCGCACTAAAATAGTGCGCTCATTTTTTTTATTATAATATTGAGGGATAATGGAAAAATTTAAACCTAAGATAGTTGGATTTCTTTGTAATTGGTGTACCTATGCTGCTGCAGATCTTGCTGGTGCTTCTCGCAAGGAGATTAATCCTTCGTTGAACGTTGTAAGAGTAATGTGTACGAGTAGGATCGATCAAAATTTATTATTAAATACATACTTTAGTGGTGCTGATGGCATCTTAGTTGCTGGTTGACATCCTGGAGATTGCCATTACCAGGTAGGTAATTATTATGCACGTAGAAGATTTGCTTTATTAAAGAAAGTTTTTGAAACACTCAAAATTGATTCACAAAGAATTCAATTGTCATGGATATCAGCTTCCGAAGGTAAAAGATATATAGAAGTTGTGAATGAATTTTCAGATAAAATAGAAAAACTAGGACCAAATCCTGTTAGACAGGATACTCATATATAAATAATTACTAATGAATATAATTTGTAATGAAAATTACCCCCAAATAATTCACCATAAAAATCAAGTATTATTCATTAAATATAAGGAACGTTAAATGGATTTATCTGACAATGTATTAATAATTGGCTCAGGTGTTGCAGGCATGGAAGCTAGTCTTATGCTTTCAAAAGCAGGTAAGAAAGTAACGCTGGTTGAAAAACTATCTTTAATTGGCGGTAAAACAATTAAAAATGAAGAAACATACCCCAATATGGATTGTTCCACCTGCCTTGTAGCTCCCATACAACAAGAGATCCTGCAAGATGGAAATATAAATGTTCTTACTTCAAGTGTGGTGGAAGCTATTACAGGAGATGCTGGGAACTTCAAAGTAACAATTAGTAAGAAAGCCGGTTATGTTGATCTTGTTGCATGTCTTGGTTGTGGCATGTGTTATCCCGTTTGCCCCGTAGAATTAATAAATGAATGGGAAGAAAACCTTACAAATAAAAAAGCGATTTATGTTCCTTGTGCTGGAGCCCTGCCAAATGTTCCTGTTATAAATGCAGAAAAATGTCTACAGTTAAACGGAACTGAAATTTGTAATAAATGTGTAGAAGCCTGTATGTTTGGTGCAATTAATATGGGTGAGAAAGATGAACAAATTGATTTAAATGTTGGAGCTATCCTAGTTGCGACAGGTTATGATATGTTAGATGTGAGTTCGATAACAGATCTGGGTTATGGAAAATACCAGGGTGTTTATACTGCAATGGAATTCGAAAGACTTTTTGCAGCAAATGGACCAACGGAAGGAAAACTTGTTATGAGGGATGGTGAGAAAATTCCTTCATCCATTGCTATTATTCATTGCGTTGGAAGATCACAAACACACTATTGCTCTAATGTATGTTGTATGGCATCTTCTAAACATGCCCATTTTTTGCATCACAAACTTCCCGATGCAAAGATCTATAATATTTATTCTGATGTCTGCCTTCCAGATAAGACTTATCAAAAATTTCATGAAGATGTTAAAGCTCATTCTTCAAAATTCATCTATCAAGCAGATCGTGATAAAATGAAGATAAATGAAGAAAATGAACAACTGAAAGTGGAGTATTTGGATAATAATAATAAAGATGCTTTTATACAAGTTGATATGGTGATTTTAGCAAATGCGCTAAAGTCAGCAGAAGGAAGTGATGATTTAAAAAATGTTTTGGGAATAGATCATGATAAATTTGGATTTGTAGAAGCTCAACCATTTCGTATTGGTTCTGTGGCAACTTCAAAATCTGGTATCTTTGTTGCAGGGTGTGCGGAAGGTCCTAAAGATATCCAGAATTCGATAATACAATCGGAAGCTGCCGTGGCACAGATTATGTCGTTTTTAAATGGATAAGGAAATATTATGAGTGAAAAAATTGGAATTTATGTTTGTGAATGTGGCCCTAATATTTCATCAAAGGTAGATATTGAAAAAATTATGCAGGAACTTGCTGAACTTGAAGATTTCCAAGATAAAGAGCTAATTATAAAAAATCATAAATTACTTTGCTCAGTTGAAGGGAAAAAGTTCCTGGAAAATGAGATCAATGAAAATAATTTAACGCATCTTGTCTGTGCAGCCTGTTCTCCGCGAGATCATGATACCACATTTGTAAATGTTTGTAAAAAGACAAAATTGAATCCTTATATGTATCAGATCGTAAATATTCGTGAACATTGTGCCTGGATAATTCCCGATAAAGATGAAGCTACTTCCAAAGCAATTCGCATAATCCATAGTGGAATGGACAGAGTCTTGTATCAGCAACCTTTAGAAGAAAAACAACTCGATAGTAATCCTGATGTTTTAATTATTGGTGGTGGTATTGCAGGAATGGAAGCAGCACTTACTCTCGCATCAAAAGATCGGGCAGTTTACTTAATTGAAAAATCTGAAAAATTGGGTGGAAAATCTGCTATATTAAAAGAATTATTGCCTCGACAAGGTGTTACAATGAACATTTTACGACAGAAGATTTCTGATGTTCAAAGTAATAGATATATTAAAGTATTTACTAATGCAGAATTGGATTCGATAGTTGGGTTTCTTGGAAATTTTGAAATTGTGATAAAGGGTTTGAAAGATACGAATAATACAACTGAACTATTAGCTGGAGCTGTTATTGTCGCTACTGGTTTTGATCTTACTGATGTCTCTTCACTCGATTCTTATAATATTAAAAAAGAAGATGAAGTTTATAATGCTATAGAAATTGAAAAAATGCTTTCTGAAAGTGGCAAAATTACAATGCGAAATGGATCTCAACCTGAAAAAGTAGCTCTGATTCATTGTGTTGGTAGGTCTGAAGTTGGATATTGTTCTAAAACATGCTGTGATTATTTGCTGAAAATTGCTAAACTTATCAAGGATCAATCAGCAACAATTGAAGTTACAGAATTGTATAAGCATATGTGTTTACCGAATAAACATGATGAAGTATTTTACGAGCTCGTTCAAGAAAAAGGTGTTGAATTAATTAAAATCAAAAATGCGAATGTAACAGGAACAACTATTGATTTCACTGATATCTCAGATGCTAAAAAGAAACTTGATGTTGATATGATAATCGTTGGAACTGCCATGATACCTGCTTCTGGTACAGCTGAGCTTGGAGTTGAATTAAAGATAGACCAACATGAAACAGGATTTTTTCAGGAAGCACATCTCAAGATAAATCCGGTTTCAACCAATACCGATGGTGTTTTTGTAGTTGGCGGAGCGCATGGACCTGCTGGCATTTCTGAATCTATGTTACAAGCACAAGCCGCTGCAGGTAAGATCTTCACCCAACTTATTCCGGGGCAAAAGATAATTCCCGAAGTTAAAGTTTCAGAAATTTTAGAAGCATATTGCACTGGTTGCCAAACTTGCCTTGAAGTTTGCGGTTTTGGTGCAATTTACTTCGATGAAGACAAAGGCATTTCTGTAGTGAACGAAGCTATTTGTAGAGGTTGTGGAAATTGTGTGGGAAGTTGTCCATCCGGTTCAATTAGAACCAGGCATTTTACAAATCCGCAAATATATCAGGAAGTAAAAGAAGCACTTCGCTAATATGAAGTGATAGATAGAGGAGAATTTATTAATGACTGAAATCTCAAAGAAAGGAGTCCTTTTAGAAACAAAGAATGATATTCAGACTTCAATTCTTCAGTTTTTTAAGGATGCAATTGAGAAGAAAATTTTTGATGCCGTGATGTTACCTATGAAAGTGCCATCAGGTGATTCTTTTGCCTGGATAATGATTAGAGATGCTGAGATTTTAAAAGATGCACAACCACTTGCTCCAATTATGCCAGTGAATGCTGCTAAAGCATTGAAAAGATTTACTCGTAAGGGGAAAGGGAAATTCAATATTGCTGTATTAATGAGACCCTGCGAAATTCGTGCAACAATCGAATTAACTAAATTGAACCAAGTAAACTTAGAAGATGTTACTTTGTTTAGTTATGATTGTGTGGGCGCACTTCCAATGCAGGATTATATTGCTGACCCAATAACTGGAGACAAAAAATTTAACAAGCTCTTAACAAATAAAAACTGGAGTTCTAAAGATGTGAAACCCGTCTGTAAGATCTGTGATAAATTTTCACTTTCTGCCAGTGATCTGCATTTTG
>JAVCCD010000180.1 GCA_030765665.1 Candidatus Tenebribacter mawsonii
CTCATCCATTCATTATTGGAGCAGGACCAGCTGGTCTTTTTGCAGCTCTTTCACTTGTTGAGAAAGGATTTAAACCATATATTTTCGATCGTGGAGAAACAATTTTACACAGAGCTAAGAAAGTTAACGATTTCTGGAAGAATGGAAATTTGGACGAAAATAGCAATGTTCAATTTGGTGAAGGTGGGGCAGGTACATTCTCAGACGGAAAATTAACATCTCGAACAAATGACTTCTATACAACTAAAATTATTGATTATCTCATTAAATTTGGTGCAGATACAACAATAAAATATGATGCTCTTCCCCATCTTGGAACTGATGGACTTAGAAATATTGTAATTGATCTGAGAGAATTTCTAATTGCGAAAGGTTGCAAATTCTTTTGGAATAGTAAACTGGAAAACATTGAAATTAAGAATAATAAGGTATCTGAAGTAACAATAAATGAAGAAAAATACTTACCGGAAATTCTAGTTTTAGCAATTGGGAATTCAGCCAGAGATACGTTCACCATGTTCAAAAATAAAATAAGCATGGAAAATAAATCTTTTGCAGTGGGTTTTCGTATAGAACATTCACAGGGGTTTATCAATAATTATTTTTATGGTGAAAAAACAGACTTTTCTCTTACAGGTCCTGCAACTTACCGTCTTACGGCAAAATATAAGGAAAAGGGTATTTATAGTTTCTGTATGTGCCCGGGAGGTTATATTGTAGCTGGTTCATCTCAACAGAATGGTCTTGTACTAAATGGCATGAGTTATAAGGATAGAAGCAACAAATTCGCAAATAGTGCAATTGTAGCAACCGTTAACAAAAGTGATTTCGATGAAGACATTTTAGCAGGAATGAAATTCCAACAACAAATTGAGCAAGAATGTTTTAGGAATGATATGCCGTACCTTGCTCCATCTCAAAATGCTTTAGATTTTATTAACAAATCTACTTCCAACAAACTAACTCAAACAAGTTTTCTACCAGGAATATTCCATAAAGACCTCAGCAATATTTTTTCAAATAGTGTTACTGACGCATTGAAATTTGGATTAATGAAGTTCGAGAAAAGAATACCAGGATTTTTAGAAAATGGTTTGTTGCTTGCACCCGAAACCAGAACATCATCACCTGTTCGCCTAATTAGGGAACGTGATACATTCCAAGCAAATGGAATATCAAATCTCTTCCCAATTGGCGAAGGGTCAGGTTATGCAGGTGGAATAATAAGTAGTGCCACCGATGGATATAAATGTTGTAAACAATTTATACAATAAATACCCAAAAAAATATTGAATTAAAATTTGACATATCTGAACTTTATATTTTGTTGCCCCTCGTGATGCAACAAGTGTCATGAAGAGAATAGTGAAATAAAAGGAGAGAAAGATGAAAAAGTATTTATTAGTTTCAATTTTGTTACTGCTTACAATCTCTTTGTTTGCAGCTTGGAATGTTGGTGAACCTATCACTGACGATTATTCATGGACAGATAGTAATGGAGAAGACCACTCTATTCATGAATTAACAGCTGCAGGAAAGGCTGTTGTAATTTTCTGGGGAGAAAGTTGGTGACCTGGCTGTACAGCTGCGGCGCCGTTTATGGAAGCATGGTGGAACACACAAAACCCTGATGATGTTTATTACATCGCAACTTTTGACTGGTCTGTTAATGGTGTAAATATGCCTTTTGCAACCGAAGTTTATGGATATTACAATGATTTTGGAAATGGATATGTCCCTTTCTTTGGAGTTATAGGAGCATATAACATCTTCATGTATGGTGATAATGACTATCAACCAGCCTTGGATATGGTACCAGACGCAATTGAATCATTCAATCACATGGGAGTAGTATCTCCAATTGCAGATGTAGAAAATAATTTCTGGGGATATAATAATATTGAGATTACAGATATGTTCGCTACTCCAACAGGAAATCCTATTACCATTTCTATCACAGACAATAGCAATCCAAATGTTGCTTCAGCTGTTTTAGAAGACGACGTTATCACAATTATTATTGGTTCTGAACTCGGATCAACAGAGATCACAGTTACAGGAGATGATGGTTCAGACGAAACTGTAGATGATGTATTCGTTGTTACAGCATTGAATCCTAACCTTCTGAGTTATGAATATGATTTAGAAGATAGTCCAACACAGGGATTATATCCGAATAATCCTAACCAGTATGCAAATTCATACACAGATTTAGGTTGGACTTCCATTGATGTAACTGAAACTGATGAAATTTCTAATGTTCATTTTTCTGTAATGTGGGAAAGTGTTGACTATGCTTCTGAAGGAACTTTCCGTGCAACATCACCAACTGGAACTGATGCCGAACTTTATGCTGCTACAGGTACAGACCCTGTGCAACTAGAGCTTGATGCTACCGGATTCAATGGTGAAGTGATGGATGGAGAATGGATTATATATATGGTTGATAGCTACGGTGATGGTGGACACCAAATATCTGATGGAACTGTTACTTTCATGGCTGGTTCAGATGACATTGGCATGGTTGCAGGTCTTGTTTCAGACGCCACAGGTGCTCCAATTACAGGTGCTGTAGTTACAGTTAGTAATATTGCTACAATGGTTGACGAAGATGGTCAATTCTCTTTTGATATATTGAGTGGAGATTATATATTCACATGTGAAGCTGAAGGTTATGAAGTAGCAACACTTGATGAGACTGTTACAACAGGTAACCTTACTTATTTAGGCTTTGAATTAACAGCTATAACAGGAACTAATGATCTTCCTGTACTCACAACAGAGCTTCAAGGTAACTATCCAAATCCATTTAACCCAGTTACTAATATTGCTTATTCTGTTAAAGAAGCTGGTAAGGTTACGTTAGAAGTTTACAACATAAAAGGTCAGCTCGTAAAGACTCTTGTAAATGATAACAAAGAAACGGGACAATTTACAGCAATCTGGAATGGATCTGATAACAATAATAAATCTGTTTCCAGTGGAGTGTACTTCTACAAAATGAAGTCTGGAAACTACACTTCAACTAAGAAAATGATACTTATGAAATAATTATTTAATCTTGAATTAAATAGTGCTATATAAAACGCCTTGAAATTTCAAGGCGTTTTTTTTCTTTAAATTATTTGACATTTCAATTCAATATATTTTGTTGCCCCATAAGTTGCAACAGTAAAACATGAGGAGCATAAATGACAGAATATATTGTTAAATTGATGGATGTTGGACTTACAGAAAATGAAGCAAAAGTTTATAGTTGTTTACTCAGAAAACGTACTTTTACGGCTACCGAAATATCACAATGTTGCAATGTAAATAGATCCAGAATATATTCTGTATTAGAAAGTTTAATCAACAAGGGGTTATGCATAGAAAGATTAGGTAAGATCAGGAAATTCCAAGCCGCTGCTCCCGAAATTGCTTTTGAAAAACTCATTAATGAACAAAATAAGAAATTGAGCACTCTTAATTCACTTCCAGAACTCCTATCACCAATTTATAACTCCCACACCGATAACTCTTCCCCACTCGAATTTATTGAAGTCTATGGAACCCCTTCAAGTATCATAAAAAAACATCATACACTTGAACTTGAATCTAAGGAGATCGTATTATCTTTCTGCAAAGCTCCCTATGCTATGGCTAAAGATCTTGATATTCATGAAGAACAGGAAGAGAGTATGAAAACCGGTGTAATTTTTAAATCCATCTTCGAAGTCGAAAAGGACGATATTAAATTTTTTGCACAAAGAATGAAGAATTTTGAGGAGCAGGGAGAAGAGATAAAGGTTGCTTATCACCTTCCAATTAAGCTCCATGTCTTTGATGATCATACTGTAATGTTTTCTATGATCAATCAAGTTAATCCTGATCAAAACTTAACCTATATGGTTGTTGAACATTCAGATCTGGCTGAGACATTGATAACTACATTTTATAAATATTGGGATGAAGCACTTTCTGTTGATGAGTTTTTAACTAAGGAAAATATTAAATTTTAGGAATGCAAATTGCATTTATTTAATAGTGATTAAATAAATATAAAACAATTGGAGGATTAATGAAAAAAATTTCGTGGATCACTTTATTAATAGTGATATTATTTACTTCCCTCTCTGCACAATTACCAGATCCGCAAGAAGTAATTTCAGCAAAGATCGAAGGAAATCAAATTAAAGTAACATATAATATACCCGAAGGATTTCATCAAACCTTACAGGAGGATATGTTTTTTGTTGATGTAGATGAAGTTGAAGGAATAACATTTGAATCTACTGTTTATCCGAATGGAGAAGAAATGGAGGATGGTAGCATTGAATTTCATGGTATTGTCTCTCTTACTAAAAATTTTGTAGGCAAAGATAATTTTAATGATGATACACTTATAACAATTTATGCAGGATATCAGTTTTGTGATGAAGGTGGAACTTGTTTTATGCCTGAAGAAATTGAATTAAGTTTATCCCTATCATCAG
>JAVCCD010000084.1 GCA_030765665.1 Candidatus Tenebribacter mawsonii
AGAAGTAGTTTTTCTAATATTTTTCACATAAATATGTTTAATGTGAGATTTATTTTCAACTTCTCTTACATCAACGGTAAAATGTTTAGATAATGATTTCATAAGTGGAGTCAGTTTGGTGAAACCGTAATTTCTAGGGTCAAAATCAGGTTTCTTTTTATTTATCAAAGCTCCAACAGCAGCCAGGAATGCCCATCCATCATCATCAGCCAGATCATCGATCGAAGATCTTAACAATTGGATAAATTGATTATTGATCGTATCAACGTCTGCCTTACGTACAGAAGAGGGAGTGGTTTTAGGAGTTTCCTTAGAAATTTCCAAAGCACTAATAATTTCAATATATATGAATTTGTTACAGGCTGCTATAAAAGGTTGAGGAGTTTTCTTTTCACCGATTCCAATAACCACCATACCTGATTCACGTAGTCTTATTGCTAATCTCGTAAAATCACTATCACTGGAAACAAGACAAAATCCGTCCACTTTCTCACTATGCAAAATGTCCATTGCGTCAATGATCATAGCAGAGTCCGTGGCATTTTTCCCAGTTGTATAACTATATTGTTGAATTGGTGTTATAGCATGTTTAAGTAAAGCCGGTTTCCAACCGGAAACAGTTGGCTTCGTCCAATCTCCATAGATCCGCTTTATGGTTGGAGTACCAAATCTCGCGATCTCATCCAGCATTCCCTTTATGTTTGAATAGGGAATATTATCTGCGTCAATAAGTACGGCTAATTTTAAATCGCTTTCTTCTCTCATAATCTGCCACCTAGATTGTTTTCCTTAAAATCTATTTTTTAAAAATGTTGTGAAATATTTAAGGGGAATCTATTAACTTTCCTCTATATCAGTTTCTTCTTCGTTAGTCTCATTCTCAGCATTTTCTTCATCTTCGTTGATGCTTTCCGATTTTTCTTCTACAATACCGGCAGCTCTATCTAATTTCTTCTGACGTTTGGCTTCTTTCTTCTTTTTCTTTGCTAATTCTCTTTGATACTTCTCATAGGAATAATTATTTCTGGCCATTTTATCTACCTCTATTTGTTAAGAATTGTTTTGTCTCGATTATCCAAAAGTGAGTTTCAATGATCCTATTCATTTAAAAATGTACGAATCAAGTTTACGCAGACATGATACCTGTACTCTTTGTCAGAGCGAAAATCTGATATTGGAGTGATCTCGCTATTAAGTAGTTCTTCTACTTTTTCAAAATCAATCTCAGTTAATCTTTTTCCAGTAACATATTCTTCAACTTTGAATAACCTACGTGGATATTCATTCAAACTTCCTACAGCAAGTTTAATATCTATTATCTTTTCTTTTACTACTTTTTTAATACCAGCAACAGCAACTTTAGCAATTGCCAACGAGTTTCTAGATCCTACTTTCTGAT
Source organism: Candidatus Tenebribacter mawsonii (assembly GCA_030765665.1). Taxonomy (GTDB): domain Bacteria; phylum Cloacimonadota; class Cloacimonadia; order Cloacimonadales; family TCS61; genus Tenebribacter; species Tenebribacter mawsonii. Next base: position 1,400 of record JAVCCD010000084.1, read on the forward strand.
AATAAGTTTGATATTTTTGTTCAGCATTTTTATTGATAATGATCTTTGTAATAAGTTCATTATTTTTCATTACGTTTTTCTTATAACCTGTAAAAAAATCTTTTAATGGAACTTCACGCTTGTTAGATTTTGAACAGATTAAAAGTTTTGCATTAAGTGCTAATAATATTGGAATCACATCAGCAGTTGGAGAACCATTAGCAATATTTCCTCCAATTGTTGCTGAAGTCTGTATTAGTGGAGAAGCAAAATTTTGGAGTGAATTATACATAAGGAGAAAATATTTTTTTATGATTCGTGATTCTATAACATCTTTAAAACTGGTTGTAGAGCCAATTAGTATTTCATTATTTGTTTCTTCGATTCCCGAAAGTTCTTTAAGGTGGCTTATGTAAATAATATTAGGGTCGCGAATAATTCCATTATTTATCTGTACATTTATATCTGTTCCACCAGCGAGTAAATATTGCTGTTCCGTAGTATCTAATGTGTCATACAGATTTTCAATATCTTTTGGCTTAATAAATTTCATGCTAATTTCCTTCTCACTTTAATTAGTTACTAATGTTGCAATTTTCATTCCCAAGAATAATCTAATTTGCTCTTTCACAAGCCAGCATTACCGATTCGAAAATCTTCTCATATCCTGTGCATCTGCAGATATTTCCTGACAAAGCTGTCTTAATCTTGTTTAGGTCTTTTTCTCCATCAGTTTTTATGTAATGGTAGGAACTGATAAAAAAACCAGGAAAACAAAATCCGCATTGCACTGCGTTTGTCTCATCGAAGCAATCGATAATTAGTTTGCCTAATTCAGTTTGGGAAATTCCTTCTACTGTTTCTATTTCACTTCCATCGGCATGAGCAGCGTTGAGAATACAGCTTGTTACAGGCTCACCGTTTAGAAGGACAGTACAAGCTCCACATTCACCTTCACCACATGCTTCTTTTGCTCCCAGTAGATTAAAGTCTTCTCGTAACACATCCAATAATCGCTTCATCGGTTCTACATCAATGGTTACTGCTTGTTTATTTAGTGTGAATGATATTTTCATTTATTTTCCTCCAAAGCTTTAAACAATCGTTCCGGGATCATTGGGTATTCATCAACAAAAACTCCGGTAGCATTATGGAATGCATTTCTTACAGAAGGTGCGGGAAAATCCATTGGAATCTCACCCAATCCCTTAGCAATTTCGCTGTCTGTATGTATGAATTCAATGTTCATTTCCGGAAGGTCAAGAGATGTTGGCAGTGTATAACCTGTGAATCCATTTGCCCGTCCAAATCCTGGTTTATAGAAGAATTCACTTAAGCCGTAAGCCAAGCCCTGCGTTATCCCGCCTTCAGCCTGTCCCATTGCGATCTTTTCATTCACAACTTTTCCAACGTCCATCACATTCCAATTTTTCTTCAGATCAATTTTGTATGTATCTGCACGGAACAAAATTTCGGTTACACATGCTGCCCAAGAATAATCTTTATAAGCTATCCCCACATTTGTATCTTCGTCAAAGATCACAGATTTATCGGGTACAAATTTCTTATGGAATTCCTTTGGAAATTCATTTTGATGAGTTTTTACATACTCTTCCAGATTTTTAAATTTAAGTTCGTCTTTTATTTGGAAAGCAAATTTTCTTAAGAGATTCCCAATAATATAAATTGTGCGAGATGCTACTGTAGGTCCACTATTTGGGGTTTTGCTAGTGTTGGGAAGCTGTACCCAGCATTTTTCACGAGGGTGTTCGATTGCTTCAAAAAACATTTGAGCTAAAGTTGTATGAGCACCTTGTCCCATATCGGTGTTTGCAACAAATATTTTTACTTGTGCCTCTTTATCAATAATCACCTTTACTTCAGAATCAAGTACCTTTTCACCATTTCCGGTATAGCCACCACCGTGATAACCAATAGCAATTCCAATACCTTTTTTATCTTTATGTGTTTTATTCCATTCTGCGAATTCTATTACTTTTTTGTGATAATCCGATTTTTGAATAACTCGCTCCAAACAATCAGAAAGGTGTTCTTCTACAATTTTCTGGGTAGTGGGGAATTCGTCACCGATCCTGAAAAGATTTATCTTCCTAAATTCATAAGGATTGATGTTCAAATCAGCAGCGATCCTATCAATATGAGCTTCCATTGCTGCTAATGCCTGAGGAACGCCAAATCCGCGGAATGCACCATTGGAAGGAGTGTTACTTTTGAAAAGACGACCACGGATAAAGGTATCGAGAACAGAATATCCGCTTATCGAATGCAGTACTCCACGAGCCAGAACTACCGGTGATAAAGTTTGATATGCACCTGCATCAATTCTGTAATCTATTCGACAGCGCTTTATCTTTTTAGTAATTGGGTCTGTCCATGTATCCAATTCTACTCTAGCAGGATGGCGCTTTGTTGTTATCTGAATATCATCTACTCTTTCTAAAATCATTTTAACAGGTTTTCCACTTTTGTAAGACAATAATGAACTGATTCCTGCAAATAAGCTTGGGAAATCTTCTTTCCCGCCAAATGCTCCACCAATGCCTTCCGGAGACTCAATGATCACCTCACTAACAGCATCTCCCATTATGGCTTCCACACCACTTTTCACGAAGAATGGGCATTGAGCACTTATCAGAACGAACATTGAATTTGCTTTGGGATCGTAAACAGAAATTACACCTTGAGGTTCCAAATAAGCCTGTTCTTGATGTGGGGTGTAATAAACATTATGATGATGTATCCATTCTCCTTTCGGTTCTTTCTTCGTTCTGTGATCTATGATTGTCTCTTTACCAAAATGATTTTCTTCGTTATCCAGACACTCTTTTATATCGGTTATGGCAGGAAGTTCTTCATATTCGATTTTTGTTTCTTTAATAAATTTTAGGAGCAATTTGCGGTTTGGATGCGCAATTCCCATTATCACCTGACCGAAATGCATAACTTCTTTATCTACCATAAATGGCTGATCACAAACAGGTTCTGGAACAATATTATCACCCGTAATATCTTTGGGTGAAACCATTGTGAATTCGGAAAGGTTATAGTTTGCTGGGAAATTTATTTTTTTTATATAACCATGATGACATGTAGAATAAAGCAGTTGTCCATGTAACATATCATCATAAGAATAGTCATCTATAAATTTCCATGATCCATCCAATTTTGGTATGGCATCAAATTTTTTAACACATTTCATAAATACCTCGATTTAATGTAACTCGACATTCCAGTGTCGAGAAAGAGCGAGATCGGAGTCGCACTTTACACTATTTATATACATCTTTTCTGTGAGAAATCTTAAGTACATATATTATTAATTCATTATTGATAATTTTATATAATATCCTATAATTCCGGTAGCGAATTCTAAATTTATTTTGATGAGATAGTTTTTTTACATTTTTTGGATAAGGATCATCTAATAAGGAATTGATTAGCTTCAGGATTTTTGAGACATCATTGTTGGGGATCTTTCGGAAATCTTTTTTCACAGATGTAGCAAATTTCAGTTTATATTTTGCCATGAGCCTTTAAATCTGCTATTAATTCTTCGTAAGTGATTGTTGACTCCTTTTCTCTTTCTTTGATAGTTTGTAGATCTTCTGCATCCTCAGCAAGTTCAAGTCGAATTGCTTCATCAACAATATCGGAAATTGATCGATTTGTATCCAATGCTTTCAGCTTAAGAATACGATGGATTTCAGGATCGAAATAAACCGTTGCTCTCTTTGTGAACGTTGCCATAATTTCCTCCTATTTTTTCAAAAGGATAATTAACGTTATAACGTTAAGAATTTATTCCGTTTTTTTATCTGCTTCTCGTAACTCGACATTCCGATATCGAGATGAAGCAAGATCGGAGTCTTGTTTTACAATTCATCTAGTTTCTTAATCGGTTTAGGAATAGAAATAACTCCTTGAACTGAATTAAGATCCTTTAAACCACTACCTGTTAATAAAATTACATTTTTAGAATTTTCGTCAATCAGTTCTTTTTCTGCATACTTTATCATTCCTGCAAAGGCTGTTGCTGCTGCAGGTTCAGAGAAGATTCCAGTATTTTCACTAAGCACTTTTGAAGCAGAAATTATTTCTTCATCGCTTACTATAACCGATTCTCCATTATATTCTTTCATAAATTTTTTGGTCATCCAATAATTTCTGGGAATATCAACAGCAATAGAATCTGCTATCGTTGTACTTGATTTGATAACAAACTCATCACCTTCAAGATTACGAACTATGTTGTCACTTTTTTCAGATTGAACTGCAACAATAGTAGGCACTTTTTTAATGAGCCCTAATTTTAATAGATCTTCAAATCCTTTGAACACACCGGATATTATACAACCATCTCCAACCGGTACAAAAATCCGATCCGGAATTTGTTGTCTCATTTGTTGGAATATTTCAAAAGATACAATCTTCTTGCCTTCAATTGTGAACGGATTGTAAGCAGTGTTTCTATTGTACCAGCCAAACTTTTTTGTTGCTTCAATGCTTAGATCAAAAGCATCATCATAAGTGCCGTCAACGGGAATAAGCTGAGCTCCGTACATCAAAATTTGTGTAAGTTTAGCTTTTGGTGCAGAAGCTGGTGCAAAAATAATTGCCTTTTGATTTTGTGAAGCGCAAATACCAGCTAACGATGATCCGGCATTTCCGGTTGAGGCAGCAACAATTGTATCAATTTCTTGTTCTTTAGCAAATGCACAAACCAGTTCAGACGCCCTATCCTTAAAAGAAAAAGTCGGATTTTGAGAATCATCTTTAAGTAATATCTTAAAATTACTTTTTGATCCCTTCTTGAAATTGG
>JAVCCD010000130.1 GCA_030765665.1 Candidatus Tenebribacter mawsonii
ATCTCTTGAGCTGTTTGATATGCTTCAGACTGAATTTGATCCAACTCTCTTTGCATTTTACCTAAGATCTCGGAAGAGTCTCCTTCTCCCTCTGAAAGGTATTTTGCAGCTATTTTATTCCTTTCTGAGATCATTCTTTCAAATACTTTTGCTTGAACTTCCTGATTGTAATTGAGTCTCTTAATACGAACATCAATCAATCTGATACCATATTCAGCAACTTTTTCTTCTGAAAGTGCAAAGATAGAGTCAGCAATAACCTGACGACCATTTGTTATCTTCTCTTTAACATCATCTATTAATTTACTGTCAGAATATTCAGATGTAAATGTCATTTCCCTATTAGAGCTTTTCACAATTTCCAAGAGTCTATTTGAACTGATAACATCACGTGTAGTACCGCTGATAATATCATCCAATCTGCTATGAGCACTTGATTCATAACGGGTAGTCTCATAAAATTTTAGCGGATCAATAATCTGCCAGCGTGAGAATGTATCAATCCAGATATAACGTTTATCTGAGGTTGGGATCTGTTTCGCATCTCCATCCCATGCCAATACTCTTTTATCAAAAAAATGAACTTTCTGGATAAACGGTATTTTAATTTGCAATCCGGCATCTGTGATAGCATCACCTACTGGTTTTCCAAACTGAGTAATGATAACTTGTTGTCTCTCATCAATGATGTAAAAGGCATTAAATAATAAAATAAGTGCTAATATAATTAGTATATAGTTTAATTTCATTTTCATTTTATTTACCTCCCTGACCAAGATTCAAGAGAGGTAGTACATTATTCGCTTTATCATCAATAATGTACTTCTTTTCAACCTTCGGAAGAACTTTTTCCATCATTTCCAGGTAGAGTCTCTTCCTGGTTACCGTTTTTGAATAACGATATTGATTGTACATCTGGATAAAACGGCTTGCATCACCATTTGCCCTATTCACTCTATTTATAGCGTATCCTTCAGCTTCCTCAATTGTTCTTTTGGCCTTTCCTTGTGCCTCAGGAATTATCTGATTATAATTCTGCCAAGCCTCGTTGATGATCCTTTCTTTTCCCTGTTTTGCTGAATTCACATTATTGAAGGCAGGTTGAACTGCTTCCGGAGGATTAACGTTCTGCAGATTTATCGTGACGATCTCCAAACCAGCTTTATATACATCAAGCTGCTCCTGAAGCATGATCTCAGATTTATCAGCGATCTCCTTTCTGTTGAGAACAATAACCTCATCCACACTGCGATCTCCTACAACTTCTCTAATCACGGATTCTGATACATCGCGCATTGTCTCTTCCACATTTCTTACATTGAACAGATAATTAACAGGATCTTTTATCCTGTATTGAACTATCCATTCTACATCTGCAATATTTAGATCACCTGTCAGCATAATTGCTTCATTGTTATAACTTTGTGAAGAATACTTAGTACGCACACCAGCCTGTAATGTTCTGAATCCGAATTCTTCTTTGAATACAAGCTTAATTTTAACTTTGGTAAGATTATCTACACCAAATGGGATCTTGAAATGAAGACCCGGTTGTGTAGTTGAAAGGTATTTCCCAAATCTCTGGATAACACCTACTTCTTCTGGATTTACAGTATATAAACCCGTTGCAAAGAAAATTACCGCAGCCAGAATAATCACACCCGTAATTATTTTTTTCTTTGGTAATTTAATATCTTTAATGTTGATCTCCTCGATTTTCGGCATACTATCTCCTTATTTTTCTTCATGAAAAATCTATTGTTTCCCTCACACCATCACGCAAAGTGTATTTTGGCTCCCATCCAAATTCATTCCTTGCCTTTTCAATATTCAAACAACTTTTTCTAATATCTCCGAGTCTTGCTCCCTCTCGCACAGGTTCAATTTGCGTATTCATCTGTAAAGCAATTTCTCGATAAAGCTGTCCGGTTGTAGTTTCCAATCCTGTACCGATATTATATGCAGTGAGTTCACCTCTATCTAATGCCAACACATTGGCATTAACGATATCTCTTACAAAAACATAATCACGGATCATTCCGTCGGGTTCTTCATCAAAAGCATAGAGATAAGTTTTTTTATTATCTCTAAAATTCGTAATAAAAATGGATACTACTCCGGCTTCTCCATGAGGAATTTGACGTGGTCCGAATACATTTGCATATCTCAGAACTGTATATTTCAAACCATATTGATGATTATAAAAATACAAATATTTTTCCGAAACATATTTATGAATTGCATAAGGTGAAAGTGGTTTAGGATCATAACTTTCAGTTGTTGGATATTCTTCTGCTTCACCGTAAACAGCACCTCCAGAAGAAATAAAGATCACTTTCTTTACTTTATATTTCACACAATTTTGCAGAATATTCAAAAAACCGACTGCATTAACTTCAGCATCAAATTCCGGTTCTTTAACTGAAACAGGAACGCTGATCTGAGCAGCATGATGATTCACGATCTCCGGTTTTTCATTTTTAAATATCTGTTCCAATTCTTTTGAACGAATATCGATCTCATAAAATTTTGCTTTTGGGTTCACATTATGTTTAAAACCGGATGATAAATTATCAACAACTACAACTTCATGACCAAGTTTAATATATTTATCTACTACATGTGAAGCTATAAAACCTGCTCCACCAGTTACTAATATTTTCATTTAATCTTCCTATCGTATCACTTTTATTTGATCTGCTCTGGCAGAAACTGAAACTGCCTGCCGCAGCAGAGTTACCTGCAAAATTACTTCTTTCACATCTTTCTGATCTTCCACAAATCCAATTAGTCCAGCAAAAGGTCCTTTTGTAATTTCTACTTTTGTTCCTTTTTCCAAAAATTCTGCACGTATAAACTCAACACCTAATTCACGTCCTGAGTTAATCTGTTGCAAATCACTAACTAATTCCAATTGATTTAACACAGGAAGCCAATACGCAGCATAACCAGTAATTGCAAGTTGTCTCTTGCCTGTCTGAGCACATTTGATGAAAACGTAACCAGGAAACATGGGTTTAGTAAATTTTACCTTCCTGTTTTTATATACTCGTACACTATCTATTAGTGGAAGGTAGTAATTTATTTCGTATTGCTTGGAATATTCTGCAAGCTTCTTTTCGCATCGTGGTTTTGTATGAACAACAAACCACTTTAGATCTCCTTCACCTAGAACGAGATCCCCAAAAAGCTCATCAATTTCTATTGGTTTATTAGTAGCCATAAATTTATGGGAACACCAAAGTGTTCCCAAGATAAAATTACATTCTAACTAGATTGTCCGCTTTCTTACCATTGCAAGCAAAGCGTGTATCAAGTACGAGTTTTGAACGATTTACAATATCGTCATAATCATAAATTGTATGATCAGTTACAATAATTACGGCATCATATTCTTCGATGTTCTCTAAACCAACTGAATTGTAATGTTTATCATTTAATTCATTATGAAAAGTTGGAACGTGAGGATCATTATAATCGAATTGAGCACTATTCTTCTCTAATAAAACGATTAGATCTTGAACCGGTGATTCACGCATATCCTCGATATCTTTTTTATATGCAGCACCTAAAAGAAGGATCTTTGATTTAGATAAGGCTAAACCTTTTTCATTAAGAAGTCTCATTAATTTCGTAATAACAAATTGCGGCATTTCATTGTTAATTTCTCCAGCAAGCTCTATAAGCCTTGTGTGATAGCCATATTCTCTTGCCTTCCAGGTTAGATAGAATGGATCAAGAGGAATACAGTGCCCGCCAATACCGGGTCCGGGATAGAATGCCATAAAACCATAAGGTTTGGTTTTGGCAGCTTCTATCACTTCCCAAACATCAATATCCATCTTCTCGCACAGAATGGTCATCTCGTTGGCTAGGGCTATATTAATATTTCGGAAGGTGTTTTCGTAAATCTTTTCCATCTCGGCAATTGCAGGAGTTGGGACAAGATAAATTGGTGCATCTAAAACTGCATTATAAAACACTTTAGAGATTTCATTACAATTAGCGGTCATACCACCTACAACCTTCGGAGTATTACTTGTTTTGTAATCTTTGTTGCCGGGGTCAACACGTTCCGGTGAAAAAGCCACAAAAATATCTTCTCCTACCAAAAATCCTTTTTCTTCAAAAGCAGGTGCAACTATTTCTTCGGTTGTACCCGGATATGTTGTACTTTCTAAAATTATAAGAGTTTCTTTAGATACATTTTCTGCAAGTGAGTTAACAGATGCACGAACATAAGAAGAATCTGGTTGCTGATATTTATCTAATGGCGTTGGAACTGCTATCATAATAACATCTGCTTCATTCATTTCAGCATAATCATATGTAGCTTTGAGCATTCCATTTTGAACCAGTTCCTTTAGTTCAGCATCCTCAACATCACCGATATAATTATCACCGGCATTTACATGAGTTACAGCGTATTCACTAACATCAACACCAATAACTTTGTATCCTTTTCTTGCAACGGTAACAGCCATAGGCAATCCAACATAACCGAGTCCCACAACTCCAACTACTGCAGTTTTGTTTTCGATTTTTTTGATGATCTTTTCCATTTTTAAGATTTACTCCTATATTCTATTTTATTAATTCCTAATATTTTAAATTGGATATTATTGTTAACTATCAAAATCTGAATACTCAATATCCAACACGGAATATCCAATACTCAAGTATTATTGTCGCTATCGATCCATTTTCTTTTTCACAGTATCAATGCTCTTGAAGAGTATTGAGATCAACTCATCAGTCTCTTGTAATAAAGAAGACCATTTTATAGAAGGTTGAATTAGTTTTGTCCGTACTATTATTTTCAACCACACATCAGTCTCTCTTAATTCTTTTAAAGCTACTTTCAATTTATGAATAAAATCAGCTTTAGATTCAGCACTTTGAGCCTCTCCGTAATTTGCAGCAGGAGAAGTTCCGCTCCTTAATATTTGAGAAGAGATGTGTTTACCTGCTTTTGTTTCAGGTAATTGTTCAGAAACTTTAATAATTCTAACCGCATAATTGATAAAACGTTCCTGTAAGTCAAACTTCTTTAGATTATTTTCTTTATTGTTTCCTTTCTCACTCATCTCTTTTTTCCTTCATCATTGGATATTCCGTGTTGGATATTGGATATTATTCCTACATTTATCAACACAATTCTAAAAAATCTATTTAATTTAATATCTATAATGTTCTTGTTTGTACGGTCCATCTTGAGGTATGCTAACATATTCAGATTGTTTTTTTGTAAGTTTTGTAAGTTTAACTCCAAGTTTTTCAAGATGGAATCTGGCAACATCTTCATCAAGTTGTTTTGGAAGTATATAAACTTTATTCTCATGCTCATTCTGCCATAGTTCGATCTGAGCTAATACTTGATTTGAAAAAGAATTACTCATTACAAAAGATGGATGACCTGTAGCATTACCAAGATTTACAAGCCTTCCTTCAGATAAAAGAATAATTGAATTCCCCCCTTGGAAGAAGATCTGATGAACTTGAGGTTTTATCTCAACTTTGTTTATTCCGGGAAGAGCATACAGATCGTTTACTTGTATTTCATTATCAAAATGACCGATATTGCAAACTATAGCTTGATTCTTCATGTTTTGCATGTGCTCAGTGGTAATTACATCACAGTTTCCTGTTGCTGTAACAAAAATATCAGCTTCATCTAAAGCATTTTCAATTGTTGTAACTTCAAACCCTTCCATAGCTGCCTGCAAAGCACAAATTGGATCGATCTCTGTGATAATTACTCGTGCTCCAAATCCTTTCATCGACTGTGCACATCCTTTACCGACATCACCATATCCGCACACAACAACTACCTTACCTGCAACCATTACATCTGTACCACGTTTAATACCATCGGCAAGTGATTCCCTGCAACCATATAAATTATCAAATTTAGATTTTGTTACAGAATCATTAACATTAATTGCCGGAAATAGCAATTCACCTTTTTCTACCATTTGATACAAACGATGAACGCCTGTTGTCGTTTCTTCAGAAACACCTTTGATATTAGCTGCAATTGTTCTCCAATTACTATCGCTTTCATTTTTTAAAAGGAAGAAAATTGAATTTAAATCTTCGCTATTATATTCTACATCTGCAATTGAAGGATTATTTTGGTATTCAACAGCTTTATGAATAAATAATGTAGCATCTCCCCCATCATCAACAATAAGATCAGGACCCATTCCGTCTGGGAAAGATAAAGCCTGAAGTGTACACCACCAATATTCTTCAGTGGTCTCACCTTTCCAGGCAAAAACAGGAACTCCTGAATCTGCAATTGCAGCAGCAGCATGATCTTGTGTTGAGAATATATTGCAGCTTGCCCACCTTATATCAGCGCCTAACTCGATGAACGTTTCTATTAGAACGGCAGTCTGCACAGTCATGTGCAAACTACCCATTATTTTTACGTTATTCAGTGGTTTTTCTGTGGAATATTTTTCTCTCAAAGCCATTAATCCAGGCATTTCTATCTCGGCAATTTTAATTTCTTTTCTACCAAATTGTGCCAATGAAATATCTTTGATCTTATAATCCATAAATGATCTCCACTTTATCTTCTAGTATCTCTTCTGTTATTGTCTCGTCGATTGTCTTTCCTATCATAGTTACTTCTTGGAGCAGGAGGTGGAGTTGGTGAACTTCCCGGTTTGTGTTCAGGATTTCCTTCTACACCTTTCATTGTAAGTTTCACTTTGCCTCGATCAAAACCGATAAACTTCACATTAACTTTATCACCAAGTTTTAACATATCGCCCACATTAGCAACGCGATCATTATGCAATTGTGAAACGTGAACTAAACCTTCTTTTGTTTCACTCATGAATTTTACAAATGCTCCATAAACTTCAACTCGTGTTACTTCACCAACGTAGATTTTGTTCATTTCAGGGTCAGATACAATATCATTAACAATACCGAAAGCTTTTTCAATTGATTCCTTATCGGAAGAAGAAATACTAACAGTTCCATCGTCATCAATGTTTACATCAGCACCACTAACTTCGATTATGTGCTTGATCATCTTCCCACCAGAACCAATAACAGCACCAATTTTATCGGGATCAATTTTTATTGATTCAATTTTTGGTGCATGTTCAGATAGTTCAGCACGTGGTTCAGAAATAGTTTCTATGATTTTATCTAAAATATAGAATCTGGCTGTTTGTGCTTTTTCCAAAGCTATTCCCATTATTTCTTTTGTGATTCCTTCAATTTTGATATCCATCTGCATGGCAGTGATACCATCTCTTGTTCCTGTTACTTTGAAATCCATGTCACCCAAATGATCTTCCAATCCTTGAATATCGGTAAGAACTACAAAATCGTCACCATCCATTATAAGTCCGTTAGCAATTCCTGCCACAGGTTTTTTTAATGGAACACCAGCAGCCATCAGAGCCAAAGTTC
>JAVCCD010000225.1 GCA_030765665.1 Candidatus Tenebribacter mawsonii
AACTCCTTAAAATATTCGTACATTCTTCAAAGCCTATCCTGAGCTACGGTGAAGGGTTCAGGATGACAATCTAAAACAACCCTTTGGCAAATCCACCATCCACTTTTAACGAGACACCAGTTATATAACCTGCGCCTTGTGAAACTAAAAAAGCCACAGATTGAGCGAATTCCTTTGTTGTTCCAATTCTTCCCATGGGAATATCAGCTTCCAACTTTATATAGAATTGCTCTGGTGCTGAGTCATTATTATTAGCAAAATCTTGAGCTAGTTTTTCTACTCTTTGTGTTTTAGTATAGCCAGGACATATCGCATTTACAGTAACTCCATCTTGTGCAACTTTATTAGATAGACTCTTCATGAAGCCGATAACACCTGTTCTAGCTGTGTTTGACAAGATCAAATTATCTATTGGCTGCTTCACAGAAACAGATGTTATCATCACGATCCTGCCCCAGTTTTGTAACTGCATTTTGCCAACTACCTTTTTGCAAAGTGAGATCGTGCTCAACAGGTTTAACTCTATTGCTTTGCGATAATCATCAACGCTAAAATCTCCAAAACTACCTGCAGGAGGACCTCCGGCATTAGTAACAAGAATTTCAATTGAACCGTATTTTTGTTCAATTAAGTCTATCATCTGCTTCACTTGATCTTCATTTGTAACATCACAAGAGAATGTATGAACAGTTGAATTTGTTATTTTCACAATTTCTGCTTCTGCTATCTTCAAAGATTCAGGATCTCTGGAACATATGATTACTTCTGCACCTTCTATAGCTAATTGAGTGGCCACAGCTTTTCCCAAACCTTTACTCGCTGCGGTTACAAGAGCAATTTTACCTTTAATCCCAAGATCCATTTATTTCTCCTAAATTTGTGATTTAACACATTCTGCCAGTCTTTTAACTGCTTCTTTAATTTGTTCTTTAGATGCAAAAGAAAAGTTAATTCTCATATGATTTGTACTTGGATTCTCACCAAAAAAAACTTCACCAGGAACAAATGCAACTTTATATTTAATTGCTTCATAAAACAACTTCATTGTATCTATTTTTGATGGCAAAGAAACCCATAAGAATAAACCACCTTCCGGCTTCGTCCATTTTACACCCCACTGTGGTGGAAAATATTCTTTCATCGACTGCAAGAATACGTCCAGTTTTTCACTGTAATATGCTTTGCATTTTTTCATATGTGCGTCATAATCCATGACGGTTAAGAAGGCAGTACAAAGATCCTGATTGTATTTTGGAGTATTTAAAATATTCCCACCTTTTATATTTCCCATTTTCTCAATAACTTCTTTTGCACCAATATTGAATCCAACTCTGATACCCGGACAGAAAATTTTTGAGAATGTATAAAGCCCTATCACATTAGTTCCATTTCTTTTCTGATCTAAAGAGAATATTGATGGAATAGGTTCTCCTCGGTAGCGAAGATCACGATATGGGCTATCTTCAACAATTGGAATATCGAATTCATAGCTGAGATCAAGTAGAGCTTCACGTTTTGCCAAACTGGTTGTGATTCCAGTAGGATTTTGGAAATCTGGAACTACGTAAATAAATTTGGGTTTCGTATCCATTTTATCAAGTTGTCTTTTATATTCAATCACATTCGGACCATCATCTTCAATATCAATCCCTATTATCTTTGGATTTTGCATTTGAAAAGCAACAATAGCTCCGGCAAATGTAGGTCTATCAATCATAATTATATCACCAGAATTAAGGAATAACCTTCCTGTAAGATCCAGACCGTGCTGACCTGAAGACGTAACAACAATTTGCTCTTTTGAAATATTGATCTCATCTCTTTTAAGAAATTCAATAACTGCATCTTTCAAGCTTTCTTCACCTGGTACAGCAGTATATTGGAAGATATTTTCTAAGTTGTCTTCTAGTAATCTGGTTGATACTTCCCTCATTTGAGCCTTTTGGAACATATCAGGTGAAGGAAGTCCTCCAGCTAGTGAGATGATTTCTGGATCGTTAAGATATTTAAATATTTTACCAATTGAATATCCTTCAAAATCTTTCATGATATTCGAATATTTTCCCTTCCAATCTGTTATCATTCTTACTCCCTATTTGTAGCAACTCGACTCGAGTGTTAAAACCCGAGTCGGGTTGAAGATATTCACTTGAAATAACCTTCAGAAGATTAAGAATTTTTGTAAGTTACATAACCTTCTGAAGGTGATATATTTTCCTAATACGAGCTACCACCGAAAATTGATTTTATTCCTTTCTTCATAAAACTTTTTCCATCTTTACTGGCTCTAAGAGACTTATAATAGATCACATCACCAATTTTCTCTGCATTCGCATCTCGTTCATCTTCCGAAAGGAAATAAGCAGCCATTGTATCTAATTCACGTGCAGTTCCGTCACTCTCATATTTGAATGTCATATCGGTTCCACTTTCCAAAACTTTAAAAGCGTTATCTGTCCAATTGAATCCTTCTATGCCGAGATCCGGATTAATATATATATGTGCTGCCAGACTCACACCTTTAATTCCACTTTCATCAAGTTCTTTCGCACACTGAATAAATGTGTCTGATGTAGCACCATTGCCAATATTGATCTCATAAAGAGGAGATGTATTGTCATCACGGAGATATGATTTCATAATATTAAGAAGCATACGAAATTGCATAACTGTTTGTGTTGATAGCAACATAGATATTTTAAAATGTAAATTTGGTATATCTCTACCATAATAACAAGCTGCAATAATGGAACTCCAACTTGGATTGAGATAAAAATCTCCACCTGTAGCTAAAGCAGTTCTTGTAACGCCATCAAGATATACAAGATGATTATCATTAGCACATTCGATTCCACCAAAATTTCCAAAGAAAGTACCTTGATTCTTTAAGATTATTGCTGCATTCTCAGTATTGACTTCTGCAACTTCAAATTTTTTACCTGTAATTTCTTCCAATTTCTTAAATCTTGCTTTTGGTTGTGGAATGCCAATGAGATTTGTATTACAAAATTTTGAACATTTCATTATGTTCTCACTCATCATCAACGTTGCCATTAAATCACCATTATAAATGTAGTTATCGGTAAGTGCAACAACAGAAATAAACTCAGATGGAACAAAACACTCTTCTCCATTCTCTGCACTTGCTGCGATTCTCTTCATTGCATGATGTGTTACCTTAGCACCTTGCCAACCTGAAACTTGAGCAGTACCAATTCCAAGTGAATTATCATAAGAAATATTTTGTTTTTTCTCATAATCCTTAACTTTAGGGAATTTTTTAACAAGTTCTTCAGCATCAGAGATCATATCACCAAAACCTTTGTCATTCAAGATTCTCTTTCGGGTTTCATAAGTTCTCATGTCAGTTATGGTTGCGCTGATATTCTTTGCTCCACCATGATACTCCTTCAAAGCATCAATAGCTTTTTTGTCATCTGCAGATAAGAATTCGAAATACATTTGTCCTCCTGATTAATGTCTGTTTCTGATTTTCCAGAAAACAGGTTTTTTTTATTTTAACATAATCACTTTTTTTGTATAAGTATCTCTAATTGTTTGTAGTGTATAAAAATAGATTCCACTTGATATTCTTTTTCCATTTTCATCAGTACCATCCCAACTAACATTATGGGTTCCCTGCACCAATACCTCACTGAGCAGAGTTCGTATCTTGTGCCCCTTTATGTTATAAATACACAGTTTTACATCAGTAGTTTTAGGAAGTGTAAAAGATAGTTTTGTTGAAGAATAAAATGGATTCGGTGACACAGTTAGAAACGATTCATCTGGATAATACTGCGTATTTGCACTAGTATTATGTGTAAAAAGTTCTTCAGTATTTAATATAGTTGGTTCAATTTGATAAGCTGGTGTGCCCAATTCTGCAGTTGACCATTTTATTAGATTGAGAGTTGGAGCATATTGAATTGTATGAATGTTATGAGAAACACCGGCTGCACCGGCTAAAAGATCCCAACTACGTTCTGTACTCATTTCTGAATTACTTGAAAGAGAATCTGCAATATTATCATAGCGATAACATCCGGTTGGTGGATATAATTCCCTAAAATGATTTGTAGCTACCAGGTGTTCAGCTGGAATTACTGTATTTTCGTTATCATCACGAGTAACAACCCCATTTTGATTATTGCACTCTATCACCAATCCGCTCTGGCTATTTGCAGTGTGGATTATAGAACCACTTAATTGATAATTCTCTTCAATTGCTGTCTGAACATCTTCTGGATCAATTTCATAATTTCCATCATAATCATAAACTTCAATCCCATTTCGAATAGATAATAAAATTGGATGAAATGTAAAAGTATTTGGATGTTCATTATGATTTCCCATATTCATAAATGCACAAAGACCATTTTCGTTAAGACTGGAAAGTCCCCCAATAAAACCCGGGAAAGTAAATGATAACCAGTTAACTTCATCAGCTTCTGAAGGAAAATGAACAACAAGAAGGTGGTTTTCTAATAATGATGAATGCGGTGTCCAATCCATATTACGAGTGATCACCAGATCACTATCAAGCTGAGGATCGAGCACTGTATTCACTCCCCAACTAGTCAAACTTGAGCATCCAAATTCATACTCTTCATCAAGATCTCCCAAAGCAGCAAGATCAACTATTGCATTAGAAAGCAACATATCATTAGCATCTATATCTCTATTTAAAATATTGCTGTGGAGGATTATATCAGCCTCAATCATTCCATCAATTATCCCTTGAGTTTCTGCAATATACTTCTCTTCAATTTGGAAATTATCTAAGAAATAAATTCGCGTA
>JAVCCD010000175.1 GCA_030765665.1 Candidatus Tenebribacter mawsonii
ATCAACTCCCAAAACATTGCTGCCAGCATAAGCAGATGTTGGATCAGGATTACCGTATTCACCACCCAAACCTTGAGGTGAATCTATTTGAAATTCTCCATTTAAGCTCCAGCCAGTAAGTTCTTCAAAGCCATCTTCCCAGATATCTTCAGCAAAAATTGATGTCACTAAAATTGCGAATATCATTATTAATATTTTTTTCATAATATCTCCAGTTATTTCAACAGCAACATTTTATTAATAAGTAACTTAGAATCATTAATTTCTAGTTTATAGAAATAAACACCCGATGCAACACGTTTATTTTGTTTGTTCGTTCCATTCCAAACTACAGTGTGCTCCCCACTAATTTGAGGTTCATTTACCAGAGTTTTTACTTTCTGACCCTTAATATTATAAACACTCAATTCTACATTCCCTTCTTCAGGAATGCTATAATTAATATTTGTTTGCGGATTAAATGGATTTGGATAATTTTGCAAACTAAAAGTGTTTTGAACAACTGTATCATCAGCATAACTATAATCCTGATCCGTTATAAGAATCGTGAACTGAAGAAGTGTATCTGCAGGAACATATTCAACAACATCATTGGCAGGGATTTCCAGATAACCTTCTGGCATCTGAATGTAAATATTAGCACTTTCAGGAAGCTCAAAAGTGTTTGCATCGAAGAATAAGGTTTGCAAGTCTGCAAGTTGCAATTCTGCATCAAACGCATATGTAAAATCCAGTGCTTCATCCTGAGGAGATGTAACAGATTGATGTAATTTTCGTGTTACGCCATTAACTTCCGTAGGAATGCTGAATGTGATTATATTCTCAAATGGTTTTGCCAGTGGCTTTAGAAGATCGTAATTGGAGTTATACAGTGAATCAGCGACATCAGATGTTCCTAAAACAATTGATGAAATATCGTTATTTTGCTGTTCAACATTTACCTTTATTTTCCAATTCATCTCATACTCAGGTGAGAATTCATTAGTATAGTATGGAATGAATTTCACAGTAATATTATCTTTGTAACAATATAAATAGTAAGCGTTAGCAGGAGTCATTTCATATACCGGATCAAAACTGTTATCAAAATCAAATACAGCTGGTTCAATCAATCTATTTTGCACAGCTTGATAATATTCGTAATCAACATTATTAATGGAAAATACTAATTGATCAAGATCGTAATGTGCTCTATGTGGATTTGGAATCACATTCCAACCGGAACCTAATTGCATGCTATATGCCGTTTTCTGCATTGTTACATTATTAAGCGCAAAATAATTATCCTGTGGTGCATAATTCCAATATGGCTGCAGGAATTCCGGTTCATCTACCAAATTGAATTCACTATTCACATATTGATAAAATTCAACATTTGCACCAAATATTTCTTCTGTATTATACTGGTTAGTATTAAAATTTTTGGTAATCAGATTCCAACCCTGATAAGTCTCTACAATATTCTGAGGGGAGATTATGCCAAAACTATAAGGAGAATAATAATGAAGTGTATCACCTTCATCCATAACTAGATCAATCCTGCATTTAAGATTCTCAAATAGCAATTGCGGAACTATCCAATCAGTATCATAAGTAGTTGGTGATAATCCCAATTCAATGGGAATTGTGATCTCATCATTTTCTGCATAAACATTTACATGATCAATCGTTGTGGTCAAATTAACCGACCAGTTTATGCTAAGTATCTCATTTGGATATAATAATTGATTTGGAATATATTCAAAATCAAGTGATGGTGATAGATTCCCATAATACAAAGTAAAACTGTAATAATCTGTAGTTGTGGGAGTATAAAAATAAGTACCAGTAGCAAGATCATAATACTGTCCGTTAGTATAGAGGTAGAATCTTTCCGCATTTCTATCTAAGTTAGCTATCCCTATTTCAATAGGAGCATTCACTTGATTTGTTCTCACACGATATACCCAGCTTTTAAGTTGTTCTTCGGTATTGTAAGCTCCGTAGATTTCCTGTTCAAGATTTTGGGGAACATTATTCCAGTATTCTTCGTAGAACTCACAGAAAAAGTAATCCCCTGTTGTAGAGTCATCTGTAGCAATTTCAAAATTTGAGTCATAACCGTTAGATGCATATTCATTGTATCCAAAATAACATGTGTCATTATAAGTTCCAGTCATTTGTGCTGCATATAGTTCGTAAATATTGTGTGAAACTGCAGAAGGCTCTACGCCATAAAGATATTCAATATCGCTATCTTCCACTCCAAGTTTATATGTATACAATTGACCGTTTTCAGCATTTGTATCAATAAATGTATATGGAACGTTATCCCCTTCAATTCCTACAAGCACAGGATTACTTGCCCATGTATCAAATAGCACAAAATCTATCCCATCTATTTTCTTATATATATTAAAACCAGAAAATTCTGAAGTGGCAGAAGCTTCCCATTCTAAATTTATCTGTCCATCTCTACCATAACAAATAAAATCTTCGACAATTGCAGGACCAGAAGTTCCAGACACTTCATTTGATAAATCTGATTCATTACCATTTTTATCTAGAATTTTAACTGCAAAATAGTATTCTTCACCAGGAGCCAAACCACCTAAAGTATAGTAATTTTGAGCTA
>JAVCCD010000271.1 GCA_030765665.1 Candidatus Tenebribacter mawsonii
CAACCAGAATTATCTCTCCAATACAATTGTCGACAGCTTCTATAGCTTTAACTGTAGCATCAAAAACTCCAGTATGACCAACCATATCACAATTTGCAAAGTTCGTTATGATTAAAGAGTATTTATCGTCTTTTAAAGCTGAAATAAGTTTATCTTTAACCTCATAAGCATTCATTTCTGGTTGCAGATCGTAAGTAGCAACTCGAGGTGATTTTACGAGAATCCTCTCTTCATTTTCAAATGGTTTTTCTACCCCGCCATTAAAGAAAAAAGTAACATGGGCATATTTCTCTGTTTCAGCTAATCGTAATTGATTCAAGCCATTTGCTGAAATAATTTCACCCAAAATATTGTTAAGTTTTGGTAACTTAAATGCAACAGAAACATACTGGTTAAAATTAATATCATATTCATTGAAACAAACATATTTAAGTTCATGAAAATCTTCTATTTGGAATTCATCGAATTCAAGAATTTTGAAAGCTCGAGTGAGTTGTCTCATTCTGTCTGCACGGAAATTGAAAGCAATAACCGAATCGGTTTTATTAATCTTCACAATTGGTTTGTTATTTTCAGTAATAACCTTAGGAATAATAAATTCATCTGTTATGTTATTGTTATAACTATTTTGAATTGCATCAATTGGGTCAGTGAATTTCTCACCCTCACCATAAACAATAGCTCTATAAGCCTTTTCGACTCTATCCCAGCGGTTGTCACGATCCATTGCATAATATCTTCCAGAGATCGTTGCTATTTTACCAATTCCAATTTCCTTTGTTTTTTGCTGAAATTCTTTCATGAAATCAATACCTGAATGTGGTAAAGTGTCACGACCATCCATAAATGCATGAAAGTAAACCTGCTTAATTCCATTATCTTTTGCGAGTTTTAATAATGCCCAAATGTGATTAATATTGCTGTGTACATTACCATTAGATAATAAACCCATAATATGAATATTGCTATTAT
This sequence comes from Candidatus Tenebribacter mawsonii, assembly GCA_030765665.1. Taxonomy (GTDB): domain Bacteria; phylum Cloacimonadota; class Cloacimonadia; order Cloacimonadales; family TCS61; genus Tenebribacter; species Tenebribacter mawsonii. Next base: position 973 of record JAVCCD010000271.1, read on the forward strand.
TAGTTTTAGCAGAAGCAATAACGTTTAGAAGTTCTTTATTTTTGAAAAAAGATTTATCATCAATCTTGTTCATGATGAGTGAGTTCATCTGATATACTACACGGCCGGCTCCAATATTGAGATGACCAACTTCAGAATTACCCATATCACCATCTAAAAGCCCAACATCAAGTCCACTTGCTGTAAGTTTCCCTTCGGGGTTTTGTGAGCGAAACCTATCTATATTTGGTGTGTTTGCAGCAGCAATTGCATTACCGTAATTCTGTTCATTAATGCCATATCCATCTAATATTAATAAGAGTACTTTTTTCATTTTATCTCCAAACATATATACATAAAAAACAATCATTTTAGCAAAGAATGCAGTGTCAAGTAAGAGTTATTAACTAAAGAAATCATCTTACATAATTTTATTTGATTAATTTAATACTAGTATCTGCACTCTTAGCACACATTTCTTTACTTGACACGAGACAATTCCTAAAAAATTTGAATTTAACTTTATTCGTTATTTCTTAGGAGTTTAGATGTTAAAGGTTGGAATTGTTGGAGTTGGTCAATTTGGGCAGAATCATGCCAGAATCTTGAATGAAAGTAAAGAATGTGAATTTGTGGGTCTTTATGATAAAGATAAAAAACGTGCTAAAGAGATTTCTACCAGGTTAGGTACACGATCATTTAAAGATTTTGAATCACTAATTGCTGAATTAGACATTCTGTTCATTGTTGTTACAACAATTTCTCACTTTGAATTAGCTGAGAGAGCACTTAAAAAAGGTATTCATGTTTTCATAGAGAAACCAATTACAGAAACTCTACAGCAAGCTAAGGACCTAATAAAATTATCCGAAGAGAAAAAACTGAAAATTCAGGTTGGACATATAGAAAGATTTAATCCGGTTATTTTGGAAATTGAAGATAAGATAAAAAAACCAATTTTCATGGAATGCCACCGTATTGCTCCATTTACTCCAAGAGGAACAGATATTCCGGTTGTATTAGAACTCATGATCCACGATATCGACTTAATACTTTCTTTTATGGAAAGTAAGGTTAAACACATTAGTGCGAGTGGGGCAGGAGTGATGACTAAAAGTATTGATATTGCAAATGCAAGAATTGAATTTGAAGATGGAGCGGTTGCCAATATTACTGCCAGCCGGATTTCGCTTAAGCGCTCCAGACAATTAAGAATCTTCCAAAAGGATGGATATTTCTCAATTGATTTCCAGGACAAAAGCGTGAAACATGTTAAAAAATCTAAAAATTTATATAAGGTTCTGCCTAAATTGATGATGGGTAAATATGAGAATATTGATACAAAAGATGTCGTTGACATCGTGGAGGTGAATGCTTCCGATCGCGAGAAAGATGCCCTAACAACAGAGTTGGAATCTTTCATTCATGCGGTTAAAGCAGATATAAATCCGGTTGTTGATGGAAGAGCCGGAACCCGTGCGTTAGAAGTTGCATTAGAGATAGTTAATAAAATTAATAAGAAGAAATAATTATTGGAGAATATAGATGAAATTAATAACATTAAAAGACATAAAAAAACATATAGGTGAAGAAGTTAAATTACGTGGGTGGGTTAGGAACTATCGTAAAAGCAGTAGTAAATTACGTTTTGTTATCTTTCGTGATGCTTATGCAGACATTCAAGCAGTTGCTTTTAAACCAGAAATGGGTGAAGATAATTTTGAAAAGGTAAAGCAAATCTCAATAGAATCTTCTGTAGAGATAATTGGCGTTCCACAAGAGCATCCAAAACGAGAAGGTGAATTTGAATTCCAACTTAAAGATATAAATATCATCGGAAAATCTGAAGATTATCCGATTGGAAAGAAAGAACACGGCGTAGATTTCTTGCTTTCTCAAAGGCATTTGTGGCTTAGATCAAAGAAGCAGAATGCTGCTCTTAAGATCCGCCACACTGTTTATTATGCGATTTGTGAGTATTTGAATAAGAATGATTTTTACAGGTTCGATTCACCGATACTTACACCAA
>JAVCCD010000246.1 GCA_030765665.1 Candidatus Tenebribacter mawsonii
AGATGGAAATTACCTGTTTCCGGTTCAATAAATAATGGATTTAACATGATATTGTTTTCATATTCTCCGTCATAATCTTCAATTGATGAAGTTCCTGTAAATCCAAAACCATTCAAACCATATTCAACATCTGAATAATAAAAATTAGGATCAGAACCATTACTATTGATACATATTTGCTCACCGATTTCAGCTTCATTTCCCCATATGATTGTATTAAAAATATTAGAATCATTGTAATCTGTGAAAAATAATCCACCTCCATTTGAACTGGCAATGTTATTTGATATTATATTATTAATCAAATCAGGATTAGAATTTTGTATATAAATCCCTGCACCACTGTAACTTGCATTATTATTTACAATTAAATTATTTATTACGACTCCATTTGATTGACCATGAAAATGCAGACCTCCTCCGGAAGATGGAGTATTATTTGTTAGAATATTATTAATCAAAGCATAACTATTACTATACATAAATGATATTGCACCACCATTGTACGAAGAAAAATTATTAGAAATATTACAATTTACTATTGTTGGTGAAGAATAATAGAAATAAATACCACCACCCATTCCAGTAAAGGTAGAATTGCTATAAATATTGTTATTATTAATTAATGGAGATGAATATTTACAAGCAATTCCTCCTCCTGAATAAGCGTCATTATCATAAATCTTATTATATCTTATTATTGGATTAGAATGGTCACAATAAATCCCTCCACCATAGGGATCAGAATAATTTTCTGTGATATTGCAATTTAATATTTGGGGAGAGCTATAATAACAATAAATACCACCTCCATTAATAACTGCATTCCCATTTCTGATTGTAAAACCATTTATAACACAGGTTGTATCTTCAATGTTTTCAATAGATATTGTGCTATCGTAATTACTTCCATCAATAATTGTTTCGGAAATAAATGTGCTGTCACCTGTTGTTAAAAACATACTTCCTAAAATGATGTTCTTTTCTAATATATTAATATTCTCAAAATATATTCCCGGATGAACAAGAATTGTATCACCGTTTATAGCAGCATTAATTCCTTCCTGAATTACAGTAAAATCTCCTGTTCCATCTAGATTAATTTCAATTACAATATTTGTATTAGTGTTTTCTAAATAAAAATCTATTCCTGTTGTAACTTCATTTTGTATTACCTGAACATTATTAATCGTTTGTTCATAATGTAAACCTAAGCTTGCAATAACATTATAAAAACCAGGGAGTAAATTAAAAATATAAAAACCATCTGAAAACGGAATTACTGTAAAGGAGTCTGTAGTGACAGTAACATTATCCATATTTCCGATTCCTGGTCCAAGGGTAACTAAACCGGAAAGGCTGCCATAATCACTCATATCAAAATAGAAATAACCCATATCAGCAATTGTGCCATCAGGATCTAAAGGAGATGTTGGATCACCTGAATTTATACAAGGTGATTGTAAAGTAAGCGAAAAATCATTATTAGCAGAATTTTCAAAAAGAGGATTTCTATTGATATTTCCGTTTCCTGCAAAACCATTTTTTATGTTTGAATAAAATACAGTTACAACACCTTCAGAATAAATTTCTTGCCCAAAATATGTATCAGATGACCATGATATACAGTTTTTTAACTCAGCAGTAGAATTGCTGCTAATATAAACATTGATTCCACCTGTAGAACTTGAATAATTAACAATTGTATTTCCAATCATAATTCCAGTACTATTTTTAAGAGCAATTCCATTACCATTCCAACCAATATTATCATAAAATAAATTCTTTGAAATCAGAATATTATTTGATTGGTTAAGACAAATACCTGCTCCATAGTCTACACCATTTCCGCTTTGGTTAAGGTTATCATAAATTTTATTATTTTCTATTACAATATTTTCTGATTGATAAACATAGATTCCACCACCGTAATATGCACCATCATTATTTCTGATAATATTATTTTTGATCTTAGCAGATGAGTTTTGGATACCTATTCCGCAACCATTCATATACCAATAGCACCAATTATTTTCAATTATATTGTATTCAATAACAGGAGAGCTGTTATCTATTTTAATTCCGATTCCGAAAAGATCAGGCATATATATGTAACCTGTATTAGCATTTCTAATTGTAAAACCTATCAGTTTTGCATCGGATGTTTCATTGTTAAGAAAAGAAACTAAATGGTAATTCGTATTATTACCATCGATTATTGTTAGAGGAATATAGGTTGTATCTTGCAATGTAAGAAACAATGAGCCCACGACAATGTTTTTTCCATCATAGTTGATATTCTCAAAATAAGTTCCGGGCTGAACCAAAACAGTATCACTATCAACCGCAGCGTTAATTCCCTGCTGTATTGTTGGAAAGTCGCCGGGAATGTTAATGATTAAAGCTTTTGTAAAAATTGGAATCAGAAGAATGATAATCAATAATTGCTTTTTCATGATGTCCTCCTTTTTTCATTTAGTTAAAATTCAAACAAATTGTGGTATTTTTTTCAAATTCTACAAAAATAATATTGAAAATTTAATTGACTATTGTCAAGATTTATTTTGGAAATTGTTGTGGAATTTATACGAGAACATTAAGCCACA
>JAVCCD010000037.1 GCA_030765665.1 Candidatus Tenebribacter mawsonii
CATTTTATTTAGAAGCTGGATCTCATTATTTATTTTCTTTAACACACTTCCAAAATGATAACCATATTTATTAGGAGTGCAATTATAATAGTGATTAGTAAAATCTTTGAAAATCCGATCTGGAGCTTGAATACCGAGAATGAATAATTCTTGATGAATCTTTAGCATATTAGTAAAAGGTGGATAACATTTTTGTAATGCTTTTGCAACAATAAACTGATGTGTTCGACTATCCCAGATCCACATATTGTTTAGCTCCTTCTATTTTCAGATGGATAAATATTTAATTTACAAAAATCTTAATTTCCCAAAACAAACCTCATCCCCTTACCCCTTCTCCTAAAAGTAGAAGGGGAATTGTAGCTCCTCTCCTTTTAGGAGAGGATTGAGGTGAGGTAAAAACAATATAAAAGAGATTGCTTCGTTTGTTACAGCAAGAAGAAAAACTCGCAAAGACATTACTCTTTTCTTTTTCCTTCATCATTCATAATTCGTAATTCATCATTGTTTCATATCTCGCTGCATATCACGCATAATATCCTTTTTCTTTATATCTTCACGTTTATCATATTGCCTTTTGCCCTTTGCCAGCGCAATTTTAACTTTAGCTAATCCTCTATCATTTATATAGATTTCTGCTGGGATCAATGTCATCCCCTTCTCATCCATTTGACTTTTTATTTTCTTAATCTCACGTTTATTAAGTAGCAACTTCCTTTTCCGCTCAGGATCAGGAGCAAAATTACTATCATATTTATATGGACTGATATGAAGGCTGTGAAGCCAGGCCTCACCAGTTTCAATACTGGCAAAACTATCCTTAAAACTCAGTTTTCCCACCCTAATGGACTTGATTTCAGAACCATGTAAAACAATGCCTGCCTCAAATTCTTGTATGAAAAAATAATTATGCCTAGCTTTCCTGTTTTTAAAAACTTTCATCATATACCCTCGTTTGTAAAAAACAGCTCCCCTATTTAGCTGTCAATTTGTTAATTCATACTTTCTTTTCTATTCAATGCTATTCAATATTTCGAGCTACAGAAATGAATTGACAGATTTATGTAAACTCCATTATAGACTATATCTTATAAGTTTTTATACAATAATAGTTAACGAGGTGATATGAATATTATTTATGTATGTTTAAGTGTGATAACTCTCTCTTTTCTTTCTGTATATAGTATTACACCTTTTATAATAAAATTTGCAAATAAAATAAACTTTCTCGATAATCCGAATGCACGAAAGGTGCACAAAAAAGCAACACCTCTTTTGGGTGGATTAGCTGTTTTTATCGGGTTTTTTATACTCACACTTTATATTGTTGTTATGAACTTACACTCTTTCAATTACCCCATTATTGGCTATTTACTTGGTGCTTTTATCATTATTATTGTTGGTATTATTGATGATAAATTTGGAATGAGCCCTGCAATCAAATTGATAGGGCAGGCACTTTCGTGTTGTGTGTTTTTATATACAAATAACTTATTTGAACTTTTTGGACCTTTTTATTTAACTGTTCCGATTCTATTCTTATGGATGGTAGGGTTAATGAATGCACTGAATTTTCTTGATAATATGGATGGTATAATCACTGGTATGTCTGGGATTTTAGCACTTGGATTTTATGCTTTCAGCTTTATTAGCAAAACTCATTCTGTAGCTATTCAGGCAAATCTTATGATGTTAATTTCATTGATCTTTGCTGGTTCTGTATTTGGATTCCTACCTTACAATTTTAATCCAGCAAAGATTTTTTTAGGTGATGCTGGGAGTATGTTCATTGGTTATTTTCTTTCAACAATGGGAATTCTAGCGGGACGTTTAGCTGTTACTAGAATGAACAGCCCAATATTTTATTTGTTACCTGTACTGCTATTAAGTTATGCAATATTTGATATTTCGCTGGTAAGTTTTATTAGAAAGCGAGATGGTAGAAAAATAAGTCAGGGTGGTAAAGATCACTCAACACACCGCATAGATAATGCAATGCAATCACCTAAAGTTACTGCAATATTCGTATATCTCATCAACACTATTATTGTTTTGATAACAATATTAGTTTTTAAAATGGAGTCTGAGAAGCTACTGATTATCTCAACAATTTTATTTGCGGTTATATTCCTATTCTTTGGTAGAAAATTAGATCAGATTCCTGTAATTATACCAGAAAATCAATTGAAAGATAAATAGATTAATAGTTCAGAATTATTGACAGTAATCAATTAGCTTTAAAAACTAGGATTTATAATATATGGAAGTATAATTTATGAAAATGAAAATAAGTATAATCATATTAATATTGATGATAGCTGCATCCAGCAATTGCTTGCTGAACAGTAGATTTAATATACCTCATCAATTGTATATGAAAAACAATTATGTAATGGCAATTAAGCATTATGATAAATTTATAGCGACTTCAGATAATGGAGCATTATCAACTCAAGCGGAATTAGAGCGGTCTGATTGTTATTATCAGCTAGGTATTAAAGCTTATGATAAAGAAAACTGGCTTCTTGCTTCACGTCTTTTCTTCTTATCAAATTCAATAATTGCGGACCATAAACTTGATGATTGTTATTTTAGCTTAGCTCAGAAACAATTAATAGAAAACTCACCAAATTCTGCGTTAGAATACTATTTTAAGATAGTAACATATTTAGATGATTCTGAACATATTCCTGAGATACTTTTCAATAGAATAAAAATTTATATAGAAATGGGAAACAAACTATCAGCTTTTAATGACTATCATTTTCTTTGGGAAAACCATCCGGACAATTTTTTCAGGCTGGAGATACAACCTTTTGTAGACGACTTGATGCCTTCTTTTATAAATGAAGCCCTTAGTTTTAGAGATTCATTAGATTATGATATTGCTGTTGATATGCTCTCCAAATTAAGCCAATATCCATCAGTATATCGAGCTGATATTTTTGTTCATATTAGCGATCTTTACCTTTCAAAAGCAGATGAGGCTCTTACAATAAAAAGGTACGAGCTTGTAAAAGAATACCTTAATCTATCTTTAGCCAACGATGCATCAAAGCAAGAAATCATAAATGAAAGAGCTAAAGACATTTGTTCACTTATAATTCAAGAAGGAAATGAACTCCTCTCTGCTTACAAATTTGATGAAGCAATAATAGTTTATCAAAATTGCTTTAAGATACTACCAGAATATCACATATGTACTGAACTGATAAAAGATGTAAATGGTAAAAAGCAGAGGTATCTCTCTGCATTAGAACTAGAAAACATGGCAATACAAAATGAAGATAAAAAAGAGTATGCACTTGCATATTCAGATTATAACAAATCGTATAATTTATTTAAAACAGATAGAGTAAAAGAAAGAATCCAGATCATGGCAAACTTGATCCAAGCAGAAAAAGATCCAAAAGCATTTGCAGAAAAAATAGTAAAAGAATACCAAAAAGGTATTATACTTGCAGGTGTTAACGCAATAGAATCATCTTTGATTGCTCAATATAGCGATCAAGTTGATACGTCTGGTTGGAAAGTATATTATGCAATTGGAGAGTTTAAATATGAAGTAAGGTTTGATCTGTTTTCACCGGATGAAAACTACTATTACGCCTGGCGTGTGAACCTTAAAACCCGTGAGATAACATCCCTGAATAAGATCTCTGAAGATATAATGAAAAGGTAAAGATCATGAATAAATTTTTAATAATTGCTGTTCTTCTCTTAGCAACTTTGTTAGCTGCCGAAGAATTTGACATTAAAGAATTTTCTAATCCTACAAAATACAATTGGAATAATATGAAAGATCGAATTACAGCAAGAGAAGATCTCGACAATAGACAAAAGTTACTTCAAATATATGAACTCAATAAACAAAATTTAGTTACAAACATGATAAAATCTGCTTTTGCCCCTGGTTGGGGACATTACTCATCTCATAACTATACGAAGGGACATACATTTATTGCTTCGGAAATTGTTCTATTTGGTACAAGTTTTTATTTCTACAATCAAGCAATGGATGACTACCACAATTACGAAGATTCACATTACATTGGTGATATCAAACAACTTTATCTTGATGCTAACAGCAACTACAAGAATTCACAACTCTTTTTTGGGTTAGGGGCTATTGTCTGGATGTATACAATCTATGATTCCATAAGCGCTACACAGGAATATAATCAAAATTTGTGGAATAATCTCTCAAATAAACTTAACTCGCAAAGAGTTATAATAACTCCTACCAGCATAATTGTGAGGTTCTAATGAAATATATTATTCCCACTATTATAATATTATTAACATTATCTTGTTCACTTGATCGCACAAATCCACTAGATCCATTTGTAAGTGGTGAAGGTTATCCTGG
>JAVCCD010000068.1 GCA_030765665.1 Candidatus Tenebribacter mawsonii
AACTTGACCATTACCAACAAAATAGTTAGTGTATGAAATATCAACCATTTTGTGTGGCAGTACATAAGCATCTGGAATATTGATATTCCCTAAAGCGGAATACGGCATGGAGAAGAGCGTTATATTGAACAAGCACAAAATACTTATTAACAATAAAACCCATTTTTTCATAATAACCCCCCTTAATAATAAAACCCATTTTTTCATAATACCCCCCCGAATATTAAAACAACTTTCTTTTTAACTTATTGACATTTTATAAGTCAAGATTTTTCTTTAATTTATGATTATTAACGAAATTAAGCAAATCGGCGAACGTGGGGAAAGACAGGCAAAAGATTTCCTGATCTCCAATAACTATAAAATATTAGAGACAAATTTTCACTCTCCCTATGGTGAGATCGATATCATTGCTGTGGATCGTGGGACGTTAGTATTCATCGAAGTTAAAACACGATCGAGCGATCTCGAATCTGCCCTGAATAGCATTTCTATTTCGAAAAGAAAGAAGATTTCCAAAACAGCTGACTATTTTCTTTCCAAAAACCATAACCTCGAAGATATGTTCACACGTTTCGATGTCATTGCTATTCTGAAGGGCAACACACACACATCTCTCAAACACATCAAAGAAGCTTTTGTAACCACTTTCTAACTTATTTATTAACAATCATTATTAGCTACTAAATTTCACACTACTATCATTTTTCTTTGTACTTTGCTTTATTTAACTAATATGCTATTGCATTTTGCTTTTACATAAGTTATTCTGTCAACTTTTTTTTTATATGGGAAGATTTGAACCTTTCTTTAGTTTAATAAACCCATATCAAAATCTTCTCCTAGGTATGCTTCTAATTGTGGTGAACCCGATTCATGAGGATCATTTTCACTAAAGATTAATTTGTGGTTATTTGTGTCTGAGAAATCCAGGAAAAGGTAGGTGAGACTATTGTGAATTCTATATTTCCAGATCTCGAACCGTTTTTGGGGATATTTTGTTTGAATTCCGGTATCACCAACTACTATATCATCCGGTTTCCCATACTTTATATAAATTCTACCACGATCCGTATTCCAACCATCTTTAAAATAAGAAAAATGTTCATTACAATACTGAATTCGGGTTTTCGTTAACTCAAAAAATTCATTTCTTTTTGTGGATGTATCTTCATTATTAATTTCCCAGAATTTATCAATGAATTGCTGTTTACCCTCAACACTAAGCTCCTTCCAGATTTTTGTTTTTGTAGAAGGCAGGAAATATTTCAAAAGCGTAATCTCATCCTCCAACTCGATAAAAAGTCGGTAATTACTGATATTGCTCTGTTTTATACTGAAATAATCTTTGCTAACAATCGAAGCATTTGAGATGGGATCATGAAGCTCAACAATAATGTTGTAGTAACCGGCTTTCAGCTCAGAGATATCAATTTTACGTTGCTGTGACAGTTTTGCTCCATGACAATTTAAATCTCGAGTAACAACTCCTACCGTATCATCATCTTTAAAAATTGTAATTTTTTCAAAGAGCTCTCCTACTGGAAACTGTTTATTTCCCAGTTCGTAGTAAAGGTACAACGAATCGATAGTTCCCTTTGAATAAATATGATTACTGCTAACAAAGAAAAGCTGGCCATCTCGATGGAATTTATCCAAATAGTCCGTTGTATCTGCCACAATATTGGACGAGAACTCTAAATCACTGAGAAATGTATCTCTCCTTAAAATCGTAAGGTTTTGTGACCAGGTGGTGGATTGAGAAGAATTGATATCGGTAAATGATATTTTCATTGAGTAGGATGAACTGGGTAATGTAACCGATATTTTATCTCGATACAACTTTCCAGATCTGGTCATCTCCTGATTAGGAAAGATGAGTTTACTGATAAAGTCACCCTGATTTACTATTTCCTCATCCTTTAAAATTGTATATTCAACTTTTAGCCCAGCCTTAAATCCAGAAACGTCTTTCTCGAATTGGAGTGAATTGTAGGCAAGCTGATAGTTGAAATCGAAGATCGTATTGCTGGCATCGTCTAAAAATCTGTTTGTATCAACAACAATCGGCAATTGATCTGAAAAGAGAGAGGAAAATACTAAAGCGAATATAATCAATAAAAAATATTTCATACCATCTCCATCTTAGAAGTTCAAATTCAGCTTTTGCTGTAGTCCCTCAATATCCTTATAAAGCTCTGATAATTGTGATGTGGGAAAGATCTTCATCTCTTTGGGATGTAAATTCAAAATTTTGAAAGAAGAAGTTTCTAGTGCAATGTGGAGACCAAAATTACCCCTATTTTCTCTCATATATTTTCTTAATTTACTTGAAAATTCCTCATTAAAATCGCTCTCTTTCATCTTAAGATAGATCTCACCTGTAAGTTTTTTCTGCAATTCATCAAAATTCATAACACTAGTAGGAATAATTCTTAAGATATTATCCCCACCATTGGAATAAGTTGATCTCTTGCCGATAATGAAAAGTTCTTGTCCCTCTTGCATAGTCCTGATATATTTCATATAATCATCTCTGAAGAGGGTTACTTCAAATTTTCCGTTTAGATCCTCTAAAATGATTATAGCAAAGGGGTTTCCTTTCTTATCTATTTTTTTTACAACCTCAGAAACTACTCCGGCAATTGCTATTTTAGAAGGTATCTTATCGGGTGCCAGCTCGCTAATGTCTGAAGATGAATTCACAAAAAGTTCAATCATTTCACGATGCTGATTGAGAGGATGTCCCGACCAGTAATACCCCAGAACCAGTTTTTCATGCTGCAATGTTTCGTGTAAATTCCATTCTGTAAGATCTTTTAATTTTGGTTGATAATCATCCTCTTCACCATCATCATTAAAAGCATCGAAAAACATCATCTGTCCCCGTTTCTTTTCCGTTTGCACTCCTGCACCATACTCCAAAGCTTGTTCGATCGAGTCATATTTCTGTGCTCTATTCCCCTCTAGATCGTCCATCGCTCCAGAGCCGATCAAGCTTTCCAGAACAGATTTATTTACACACATTGTATCTGATCGAGAACAGAAATCGAAAATAGTTTTATATTCACCAGCCTCATCTCTATCGCTTATCATAGCATTTATCGCAGCGGTACCTACATTTTTTATAGCCCGTAATCCAAACAGGATCTTTGTTCCACGTACCATAAATTCATTCTGGCTTTTATTAATGTTAGGTGGGATCACCTCAATACCCATCGCTTTACATTCATCTACAAAGTAAGGGATCTTGGATGGATTATCTTCTAATGAAAGCAATGCTGCCATAAACTCAACCGGATAATGTGCTTTTAGAAATGCTGTTTGGAAAGCAATGTAGGCATAAGCTGTGGCATGACTTTTATTGAAAGCATAATTGGCAAATTCTAACCAGTTATTCCAAATAGTTTCTATTACATGCGGTTTTACACCATTGTAGGAAGCTCCCTCTACAAATTTCACCTTAAGTTGTTCCATCGTTTTAAGTTTTTTCTTGCTGATTGCTTTTCGTAAGGTGTCTGCCTCTGCCCCACTAAGTCCACCCATCTCACGGGCAATCTGCATTACCTGCTCTTGATAGACGGTTACTCCATAAGTTTCTCGTAGTGTATTTTCTGTAAGTTGATGAATAAAAGAGATCTTCTCCTTACCTTGCTTTCTATTAATAAAGGTTTCGATAAACTGCATCGGACCTGGTCGATAAAGTGCTACCATAGCGATAAGATCTTCAAATTTATTGGGCTGCAGAGCTGTGAGATATTTTTTCATACCACCAGATTCAAATTGGAAAATTCCATCTGTCTGCCCGTTGGAAAGTAGTTCAAAAGCTTTTGTATCGGTTATATCAACATTATCAATATCAATTTTTATATCTTGAGAACTCTTGATAAGTTCCACCGTTTTCTTGATCAGGGTGAGAGTTCTAAGTCCCAGAAAATCCATTTTCAATATTTTGAGATCATCCAGCCATTTGCCTTCATACTGAACCAGAACTGCTGATTCGCTACCTTTTTGATTACTGGTTGCTAAGGGGACATAATCACTCAAATTCCCTGGTCCAATAACAACTCCGGCAGCATGAACTCCGGTATGACGGACAAGCCCTTCTAAAACTTTGGAATAGGTCAAGATCGAAGCATATATATCGTTCTCGGACATTTTATCTGCAAATTCTTTAGATTGCTTTAAAGCTTTATCTAACGAAATTTTTGGAGTTGAAGGTATTAACTTTGTAATCTCATTAGCTGTAGCAGCAGGCAGATCCATAACTCTGGCAACATCCTTGATCACAGATTTAGCACCCAGGGTTCCAAAAGTTATGATTTGAGCTACACTCTCACGACCATATTTTTCAACCACATAATCTATGATCTTACTTCGGCCTTCGGCACAGAAGTCAATATCGATATCGGGCATCCCGATCCTGTCTGGATTTAAAAAACGTTCAAAGAAGAGGCCATATTTCAAAGGCTCGATCTGAGTGATCGCCAGGAGGTATGAAACAATACTTCCGACAGCAGAGCCACGACCTGGTCCAACCGGAACATCCATATCACGTGCAGCATCGCAAAAATCTTTCACGATCAGAAAATATTCGTTATAACCCATTTTGTCGATGACAGAAAGTTCATAATCAACACGTTCTTTTACCTTAACTGTGATTTCTGGATATCTGGTTTTTGCTGCTTCATAACAAAGGAATTTAAGATACTCCTTAGAATTCTTATATTCGGGTGGAATATCAATTTTGGGAAACAGAAAGTCATTATAGTCCAGTTTCAGGTCGATCTGATCTGCTATTTTAATTGTATTCTCATAAGCTTCTAACTGCTGTGGGAAGAGTTCTCTCATCTCATCTTCCGATTTGAAATATAGTTGATTTGTATTATACTTCATGCGGTTAGAATCTGATAAGGATTTGCCTGTCTGGATACAAAGTAAAACATCGTGTGCTTCTGCATCCTTCTTATTGATATAGTGACAATCATTGGTAACTACAAGAGGTGTGTTGGTTTCTTGTGCCAGCTCTATCAATAGAGGAGCAACTATCTTTTCTTCTTCTATTCCGTGATCCTGGATTTCAAGATAGAATTTTCCGGGAAAGATATTCTTATAAAAATTCACAACTTCTCTGGCCTGCTGAAGATCCCCATTCAATAATAGATGAGGAATCTCTCCCTTTAAACAGGCTGAGAGACAGATTATTCCTTCTGAATACTGAGCAATAAGACGTTTATTTATTCTGGGTTTATAGTAGAAGCCATCAAGATATGCTTTGGAAGAGAGCTTGATCAGATTTTTATAACCCTGGAGATTTTGAGCTAATAAAACAAGATGATGTCTTATATCCTTCTTGGCATTTGCATCGTCGAATTCGTGATTAACAATATAGGTCTCTATACCAACGATCGGCTTGACGCCTTCTCTTTTAGCTTTATTAACAAAGTCAATAACTCCGAACATGTTTCCATGATCAGTCATTGCAACCGCTGGCATACCAAATTCTTTAGCTTTTGCGATCATTTTATCTGTGCGGCAGGCACCGTCTAAAAGGCTGTATTGAGTGTGATTGTGTAAATGAATAAATGCCATCTAAATTCCTTTTATGAGGATTTTTTACATTTCAGAATGATATTCTTCAACCAAAATATGTAAGTTAATATTTCTCCCGTTTTTATTATGTCAAGATGAAACTAAGGGAGATTTTGATATCTTTCTTAACCTGGTTCAATCACATGATTTGACTAAGCTAATTTTAATATGGGTCAGAAATAAAGATCGTTTAAACCGCTAAATATAAAATTCATTTGACAATAATCTCATCATCACTAATTTCAGTGAGTGTGTACTCAGTAAAAGGAGATTAGATGAATAAACGTCAGATCCAGAAACAATTCACACGTGATAAAATTCTAGATTCTGCTAAGCAGATATTTATAGAGAAAGGGATAATTAATAGTGCAACCTTACAGATCGCTGAAAAGGCAGGCATAGCACACGGCACTTTGTTTCTGCATTTTCCCAATAAAGATGCCTTAGTCATTGGGCTGCTTGATATCGAGCTCTTAAAATTTAGTGATGAGATTAAACAACTAATAATTGAGACTGACGAAATTGATAAATTACTAAATCAATATTTAAACCTGATTAAAAAAGAAGAAGGCTTCTTCTCTTCCCTGGCACGCGAGATGCCAAGCTACAAAAGTGAACTCCGCAGAAAAATATTGTTCAGAGAATCCTTGATTCGAGAACATTTTCATCAGGTAATTGAAAAGGGAATTAGGAAAGGCATTTATGCATCTGTAGATATTCCAAGTGTACTCACATTTTTGTTTGGAACTATCAACTATTATCTAAGCTTGAAATCTAGTTTTGTACACAGTGGAAGTGTTATCGAGAAATTCCATGATCAGACAATTGAAATTTTTATGAAAATATTAAAGAAATAATGGGGGTTATTTATAATGAATGAACTACATATTTGCAGTAGCTGTGGCAAAGTCATGAAAGAAGCAAAAGACTTTGCAAATGAGAAAGTTGGTAGTAAATATTGTGCAGAATGTACAGATGAATTTGGTTATATGAGAAGATATTCCCTGGTAATAGAAGAAATTAAAAATAAGTTAATGAAACAGATGTCTCTATCTGAAGATGAAGCAGAAAAGATGGCGATTGAAAATGTTTCAGAAATTCCACACTGGGCACAGCGTGAAAATTTGATTAGCTCCAAAAAAAATATCGTTATTACAGATGTGGGAAGCACAACTACCAAGGCTATCCTCCTGAAGAAAATTGGAGATGAGTTTAAATTGAAATCGATACATCACGAAGCTACGACCGTTGAAAAACCGGAAGAGGATGTAAATATTGGTGTGTTAAAAGCAATTAAATACATAGAAAATGAGACAGGTGTACCTCTCTTACAAGAGAATTCAAATAAATCAAAGATTATTTTCAATGAGGAGACATTATATTTAACAACCAGTAGTGCCGGGGGTGGATTGCAGATCTTGGTTATAGGACTAACTCTGTTCGATTCTGCCAGCAGTGGTAAAAGAACTGCGTTTGGAGCTGGAGGTGTGATCCTGGATACATTTGCGATTGATGATAAACGCAGCAGTTTAGAACAGATGCATGCCATGAGTATTCTACATCCAGATATTATCCTCATGTGTGGAGGTATTGATGGTGGAGCTGTTTCACCAATTCTGCGATTAGGTGAAATATTGCAACTGGCAAACCCAAGTCCAAAATTTGGAGATAAAACCAATATTCCATTGGTCTTTGCTGGGAATACCGAAGCGAGATCATTTATAGCAGGATTATTCAGCAAAAAGTTTGATCTTTTTATTGTACCAAATCTGAGACCAAAACTTACAGAGGAAAATTTACAGCCAGCTCGAGAAAAGATCCACCAACTCTTTATGGATAATGTAATGGAACAGGCTCCAGGGTATTCACAACTCAAAAAAATAGTTAATGACGATATAATTCCAACCCCAATGAGTGTTATAAATTCCTTGCAGCTTATAAGTGATAACTTAAGTGAGAATGTAATGGCTGTTGATATTGGTGGAGCAACTACCGATATTTTTTCTAATATCTTAGGAAAATATTTTCGTACGGTAAGTGCTAATTATGGGATGAGCTACAGCATTTCCAATGTACTCAAGGAAGCTGGATATTCCAATATTAAAAAGTGGATTCCAGATGGGTTAGATGATAATTTCATCACTAATTATATTGCCAATAAGATGCTTTATCCAACTTTCAATCCAACCTCTGCGTCGCAGATTGCAATTGAACATGCAATTTCTAAAGAAGCTATAAGAATGTCAAAAAAACAGCATATGGAGATGAATTTTAATACAAGAGAAATTGGATTCCTGGATAAACTGAAATTAAAACAGCACGATCTTGAAAACATTACTGAAGCATTTTATCTTGAAGAAGCCAAAGAGGCAAAGAAATTTCATATGTATGATATCAATATTCTTATTGGTGCAGGTGGCGTGTTATCTCATACCGAAACAAATGAGCAAGCACTCTCAATTATCTATGATGGATTCCAACCTGAAGGTATCACCGAAATCTGGAAAGATAAACATTTTATTTTACCTCACCTGGGTAAATTGAGTGCAGTAGATGAAAAGCTGGCTACCAAATTATTGATTAATGATTGCTTTGAGAAAGTCGGAATAACCATTCGTCCATTATTACAAAAATGGAAACTAAATAAAACAGTTTTAGAGATAACCATTGATGATAAGAAACACATTATCAAAGTTGGAGAACAACTCTATATCCCTAATAAGTCAAATGTATCCAGAGCAATTAGCATTGTATTAGAAAAAGGATCCTATTTGAATGAAAAAGGTCTGGATCTGAAATTTGAATCTGACCTGCCAATCTATATTGATGCATCTCATGATGAAAACCATAATTTGAGAAATGAAGCTTTGCAACTCTTCCAATCAGTTAATATGAGTACATCCATAGAAGAAAGCTTTATGCAATTCATTCAACCAAAACCAATATTAACAGGAATTCAGGAACATAAGGTTTCTCTTCCATACGAAGGAAATATTCTGGTTAAAATAGGTGATGAAGTTGAAAGTAATACAATTATCGGAGAGAATTTGTTCGATCCACCACGAGTTTATGTGATCTCGCTTTTTGATAAAACGTATCTTAATCTTAATAGCGAGAATATCGAGAAATCACTTCTTATTAAGGAAGGAGATGAGGTAAAATTTGGACAGCGAATCGTTGAGATCGGCGATAGAACCTTGATTCAGGAGCTTAAATTCCAGCACTACTATTTTGATTCACCTGTACGAGGAAAAGTAGAGAAAATTAATTTAGATTCCGGAACAATTATTATGCGTGAAATCCAGGATTACTCTACAAAACCCAAAAAAGTTAATATAGCCAAAAAATTAGCTATCCTGCCGAAACAGTTAAAAACCTATATGAAAAAAGGTGTTGGTGATTTTGTATATGCTGGAGATTCGTTAGCTTCCAAGATTTTTGATAAAAACACAGCACTGCCTTCTATTGTCTCATCCCCTACAACCGGCACAATTAAAGAGGTTAATCTTGAAACAGGAATTGTAATTGTTCAATATGATAAAGATCCCTACTATCTAAAAGCTGGTATCAAGGGTAAGATTGAAAGAGTTGATGAAAATACATTTGCTGTTATCTCATATAATGGATTAACCTTAAAAGGAATCATTGGCTTTGGAACTGATGCCAGTGGTAAATTGAATGTTATTGAGAAGCCATCGCAATTAGATGATTGCAAAGAAAATGACCTTCTGGTTTTCACAGCTATGATCGATCATGAAATTATTCTAAAAGCGATAAATAAAAAAGTAAAAGGCATTATTGCTCCCTCGATTAGCAGCATTGACCTGGTTAAATTTATCGGTAAAGAGATCGGTGTTGCCTTAACCGGAAACGAAGATATCCCTTTTCCACT
>JAVCCD010000190.1 GCA_030765665.1 Candidatus Tenebribacter mawsonii
AATAATTAAATCCTATTGAATTAATGATTCCACTTTGTCTAGTTCCCAAAAGTGAACCGGCACCACGTAATTCCATATCTCTCATTGCTATTTGGTAACCACTTCCCAGCGATTCATATTCAATGAGCGATTCCAATCTTTTGCGTGCAAGTTCATTCAATTTAGGTGGAATTATAAGATATGCATAAGCACGACGATTGCTTCTACCAACTCTGCCACGCATTTGATATAATTGAGCAAGTCCGAACATATCGGTACGATTTATGATCATAGTATTAGCATTTGGAATATCAATGCCAGACTCTATGATTGTAGTTGCAATAAGAACATCAAATTTGTGATGAGCAAAATCGAGTGTTACTTTTTCCAGTTGCTTCTCAGGTAGTTGCCCATGCCCGATCTCAAAACTAATATGTGGAAGAAGTTCTTGAAGTTCTGCTGCAATACTTTCAATTGTTTGCACTCTATTATGAACAAAGAAAACCTGTCCGCCTCGATCAACTTCTCTATTAATGGCATCTTTTATAATATTTTCATCATAAGGAACAACTACTGTTCTGATAGGTAGTCTTGCCTTGGGGGATGTACGGATGAGCGAGAGTTCTTTAAGTTTTGAGAGAGCCATATACATTGTTCGTGGTATTGGCGTTGCACTCATGTATAATGTATCTACATTAGTTTTAATCTGCCGCAATTTGTCTTTATGTCGTACACCAAAACGATGCTCTTCATCTATTATTAGAAGTCCAAGTTTCTTATATTTAAGATCTTTCGAAAGAAGACGGTGAGTCCCGATTGCAATATCTATTTCACCTGTCGCCAGTTTTGCCAGATCTTTATTTATATTTGCTCTAGATCGGAAACGGCTAAACATGGCAATTCTAACTGGATATTGAGCAAGTCTTTCTCTGAAAACAAGATAGTGTTGTTCAGCAAGTAGAGTTGTTGGAACTAATATGGCAACTTGGTATCCACTATTAACGGCTTTAAATGCTGCGCGAATTGCAACTTCAGTTTTACCAAATCCTACGTCTCCACATAATAACCGCTCCATTGGAGTGTTATCTTCCATATCAGCTTTTATCTCTTCAGTTGCTGTTTTTTGATCAGGTGTATCTTCATAGATGAAAGATTCTTCCAGTTCGGTTTGCCAGGCAGAATCGGGTTCAAAGGCAATACCTTTTTTTACTTTACGTTCTGCGTATAATTTTATCAGATCTTCAGCAACAAGCTCGATCTGTTTCTGTGCCCGGGATTTCATGTTATCCCATTTTTTACTACCAAGTTTGTGAATTGTTGGTGTTATTCCCTCTTCCGAAACAAATTTGGAAACCATAGAAAGTTGAAAGGTTGGAACATAAACCACGTCATTCCCAGCATAGCGTAAAGTGAGTGTTTCTATTGTATTACCTTCTATGCTTAGACGTTTTAATCCAGCATAAATACCAATTCCATGATCTATATGAACAATGTAATCACCCGGTTTTAAGGCATCATAATCTACTAGAGCCTCTTCTTTGGAAAACCTGTTCTTATGTCGTTTACGTTTATATCTGCTAAAAATTTCATGATCAGTATATATTGCCATTTTGGCATCTGTGAAATGAAGTCCAGATTGTAAAACACCAATTGTGAAATCAATTTTCTCATCGAATTGTGGTAAGAGATCCCGCATCCGCTTACTCTGACTTTTATTATCAGATTGTATTATAATTCTATAATCTTCATCAAGTTTTTCTTTGAGCTCATTCTCAAATATTTCCAAATTTCCCTGCAGGTTTGTTTGGGATGCAATAGGAGCTTTGAATTTACCGGTAATCTCTTTAAACTCTTGATAAGAAGCAGAGAGAAAATAGTTTGAATATTTCTTTAAAACCTTATTAACAAAACGTTTATTAGCAAAGAGTGCGTCAGGCTCAGGAATTATCCGTTTCTTAAACTTATTTTTAATTTTCTGATATAAATCGGTAGTTTCTTCTAATATCTCTTTTATATAAGGATTAACATACTGAAACTCATCCCAGAAGACAATGCAATTATCAGGTGTGAAATATTCAATGAAAGTTTCAATTTTAGGGATAAGTATCGAGACATCTAGTTCAATTCCATCATAAAATCCATTATCATGAATTTTTTCCCACATTTCATCTGTAGTATCTATATCGTGCAAAGAAAATTCACGTGATGGAATTAAAGTTACTTCAGTTAGTTCTTCACCAGTTGAGCGTTGAGAGTTTACAGAAAACACCCTGATAGACTCTATTATATCACCAAAAAATTCTATTCTAACCGGACGGTGTGAATTAGGACTGAATACATCAATAATACCACCGCGACGTGAAATCTCTCCCACTTTAGAAACTTGAAACTGATTTTCGTATCCCATTCCAACTAAATTAGAGATCAATACATCAGGGTCATATTCTTCATTAACAGAAAACCTGATTATGTTTTCTTTGAAGATATTTGCAGAAGTAATTTTACGTAGAAGTGAACGAATGGAAACACTATAAATTCCCTTCCTAGAAGATACGGCAGCCGTGAGTGTTTCAATTCTTTGTCCTCGCAGCATATAATGAGGTGAACGTTGTTCGTATGGCAAAACTTCATAATCCGGAAGGAAATGTGCACAATCTCTTCCTATCAGGAGGTCAAGATCTTCCAGATAGTCTTCTGCAACCCTATCATCTGCAGTGACGAAGATTATATTCTTCCCTGTTTGCTCGTACACACGTGCCAATAATATTGATTTTGCTGAACGATTAAGATTATAAAATAATCCTTTTGTTTTATTCTTAGCAAGTTCCGAATCGAATTTTTTTATAAACTCCGATTTGTCTATCAGCGATCTAATTTTAGGATAAAATGTACTCATGAATTGCAATTTGAAAATAGTGTGGATAACGTCAAGAATAATGACAACTCACCCTGCTGTCCCTCTCTTCAAAATCAAGCGAGGGAACACGAGAAGCCGGTGGAAGAATTGATTTCAGGTTTCCGATATACGATTGGAGATTTAAAAATAAAAAATGCTGTCTGTCTGTTAAACTGTAATTTCTATTTCCGTCATTCTGAGGATTATACTTGCACTAGTGGAATTGTGCTTCACACACCTGTTTCACAGGATTCCACAGGGCTTGCTGTTACTCTTGACAAAGAACAGAGGGAATATCTAATTGATTATTTTACAACTTATCCTTCCTTAAGAGAGCAGCGTGAAAGATACGTCAGGATGACACATACTTAGAGAGCAACGCTTGCCCCGCTGAATAGCTAGGGGTGAAAGACTCCAGCCTAAGGCTGATAAACGCCAGAGTGATGATAATTTTTATCAGCAATTAAACATTTTATTGACATAGAATTCATATATACAAATTCGATTTTGTATTAATCATATATTTAGAACATAGAAATGAAAGAGAACAATAGAGAGGATAAAAAGTTATTGCGAACCAAAAAGTTGGAGTTATTACGAACTTTTTTAATAACTATAGGTTGGTTATGCGAACCTTTTTAGAGGGCGCAGCGTACATAT
>JAVCCD010000274.1 GCA_030765665.1 Candidatus Tenebribacter mawsonii
ATGAAGAAGATCTTGATGGCAGAGAACTATTTGCCTTAGAGATAGTGTCAAATGATGAAGATGGAAACTGGTCTCCACGAGATAATGATTATTATGATCTGTCTTGGTCCAATTTTATAACAGGCTATCTTCTTCCAGATGAAAAGGGAAGAACATATTTTGCTGATGAAAATATCCCTTCCGGATACAATGTTAAATGGGCTTATTACTTACGTTTGTATAGAAAAATAGATATCATTCTAGATGCCAATTTAACAATATTTGAAACAGGCGCATTCCCTCCTCAAGAGATAACTTACACAAAAGATGGAGAATCTTATACTGAAAGTTCTATTGGAGTGGAAAACTTTATCTCAGAATATGTAAGTGAAGATCCACATAATTATCAATATCTTTTTACTGCAGCCGATGGCTGGATTAATGATGACTCTGATAATATTTTTGATTGGGATACAATTCAAAATAGTTTTTGGCTTCCTGAACAAAATAAAGCTATTTTCTTAGATACGAATTTTGATACAATTTATAAGAGTGTTAAAATTGTAGAAAATTTAGAACTAATAGAGATTCAAAGATAGTGAACTGGTTAAGAAAATATTCCTCTCAAGATTTGCTTTTTATAGCAATATTGAGTGCGTTAGGATTAGCAGCTAAACCCATAATCACTCCACTTATTCATCTTATTTCTGCTCCTCTGATGATACCTGGAGGCTCACTTGCAGGAGGTTTGTACATGATGTGGATAGCACTTGCGATTGCTATTGTGAATAAACCCGGTGCGGGTTTATTGGTTGGTATTACACAGGCTATTGTGATGCTTAGTATGGGATATTTTGGAAATCATGGAGCTATCTCACTTATTAGTTATACGCTACCTGGTTTGTTGGCAGAGTTCATTGCGTTGTTTTTTAAAAATAAGGGAACTTTAGCATTTCACGTTCTTGCTGTAACTGTTTCCAATCTTACAGGTGCCACTATTGTAACAATCATTGTAATGAGGTTGGCAGCGATTCCTTTCTTAATATCACTTATCGCTGCTACTATTTCTGGAATAGTTGGTGGCATCATTTCATTTTCAATGTTCAATAAACTTAAAAAGTATAAAATTATATAGAGGAAAAAATGAAAATTAAACTTGTAGGAATAATTATGTTGCTTAATTCACTACTTTTTTCAATTGAACTTATAGATGCAGATAGAATTGTGCAGATTGATCGAGCAAAATTGCAGAATTATAATAAAATTGAAATAACAACACAACGTAATAAAGATGGAGAAGAGAAAAACGATAACTGGATTGGTATAAAAATTACTGATATTCTCGATGAATTTAAGGTTACTAATTACGATAAGTTGTGCTTTATATCTTCAGATAACTAT
The DNA here is from genome assembly GCA_030765665.1 of Candidatus Tenebribacter mawsonii. GTDB lineage: Bacteria > Cloacimonadota > Cloacimonadia > Cloacimonadales > TCS61 > Tenebribacter > Tenebribacter mawsonii. The sequence continues at coordinate 1,381 of JAVCCD010000274.1, forward strand.
CTGGTACGAATTTCTAAAGAGGATCTTTTAAGTAATGAAAGTATCTTAGCTTTAGTTAGGAATGGAAAGAATCTTGATGACGAACATATTCGCCTAGTTATCCCCTCAATTAGAGATATGTTCTGGATACAAGATATTAGTACAATTAAAACTGAAACAATTTCCGATCTTCCATTTCCTCACACAATTCACTTTGCTGAGTCAATTTTACATCAAACACAAATTAGAGAAGAACTTCCTCCTTTTGTTAAAGTATCCGGTTATACATTTACTGAAATCATGTCTTCAGCATTTCCATTTCTAAAAGACGAGATATTGATTGTTGGGAAAGACGGCGTGAAACATAATTTGGATTATGATAACTATCTTAAGAATGCTGTTTTGATAAAACGTGATAATTCATTAGACTTGAGAAGTCCTGACATGCCGGCAGGCATGTGGATAAAAGACCTAGCATATGTTCAGATTTTTGATGTTGCAGTTATATTTATCAATCACTTTTCATCATTGGAAGATGTAAGAAGTCTTCTTGATTGGGACAATTTTCCTGAGAAAGTAATTCTACATACTGATGAAAAGACAGAAAAACATATTTCTAGTGAAAAATTTAATTTTGGAATATGGAGTAAAGCAAGATGGTTAGAATGGTAAAATTAGCTTCTATTGTAGTTATTGTTCTCATCTTTATTGCTTGTTCTCCCAGTAACTTGATTCTAACAGGAAACATTGAAGCTAATACAAAAATTACTTATGAAGGTAAATTCGATGAAATTCTTGATGTTGTTGCACCAAATGCAAAATATGCACTTTTAATTGGAACTGATGGGACGGCTGTGTTATTAACTTCACAAAGTTTTTCTAATATTTACATCCAGAAAAATAATAGCGTTTGGGATTCTAAAGCAACTAATTTACCTGCCGTATGCAATATTCGTAATCTAAAAGAGATTTGCATTTACTCAAGAATTCCGAATAATAATAATAACTTCGCCGATCGACTAAATAATTTTGAATTTCTAGGGCAGAGTAGCAAAAATGGGTATTACATTAGAAAATACAAAGAACGAAATGGAGATCAATTTTGAAAAGAATTTTAATTATTCTTGGAATTTTATGTATAATTCTTTTTGTACTTATCTTATATCAGAAAAGCGATGTTACAAACGAAGAAGGAATTAAAATATTTTATAAAAATCAAGAGTTCTATCTTTCATATTCTGAAATTCGTTTACACAAGCAAGTTAGTTTTACAACTAATCGTGATGACGTTTTCAGCGGATACAACATTTTCAACATTCTAAGTTCAATAGATATCTCAACAAGTAGCAATTCTAATTTCACTCTTCAATCTAGAGATGGTGGCTCACTCAAATTAACTAAAGAAGAGAACGAGACCTTCTATCTTGTATTTCAAGAAGACACAACTGGACAATTTATTCGGTTAGTTATTCCAACAGATGAATTTAGCCAGCGTTGGATCAAATATATAGTTACTATAGAAATTGAATAATGTTAGAACTTAACAATATCTCATTTTGTTATAATTCATCACCATTACTCATTAAAGATTTTTCTTTCAATGCTGAGAAAGGAGATATAATAGCTGTTATTGGAGAAAGTGGATCTGGTAAAACCACACTTTTAAATATTATTTGTAGTGTGATCCCTAAAATATTTGTGGGAGAATTATCAGGCACAATTATTTATGATGATCAAGATATTTCCAATTTATCACTACCAGAAGTTGCACCCTTAATTAGCCTGTTAATGCAGCATCCTGATAATCAACTCTTCTTTCCAACCGTTGAGCAGGAACTCAGCTTTGCTCCGGAAAATCTTAAAGTTTTAACAAAAGATATAATTAGAAGAATTGATAGCGTTCTTGCGAAATTAGATATTGAAAATCTGCGATTCAAAGAAACAACCTCACTATCATTTGGGCAGAAAAAATTAGTTACACTTGCTTCAATTATCACACTATCACCAGATGTTTATCTACTTGATGAACCATTTGCGGGTCTTTCAAAAGACTATGCAAAACTCATTTCCAATGAAATCAAAGCTCAAGCTGAAAGTGGAAAAATATTTTTTCTTGCAGGTCATACAAATGAAATTGCTGAATTAGCTAATAAAACTATTCAAATGGGAAAGTTAAATGAAAATCATAAAAATTGAAGATCTATCATTTGCCTATCAATTAAATAATCCCATTTTCACAAATGCTTCAATTGAGCTTCCAATTAATGAGATCTCATTAATAAAAGGAGCAAATGGTTCAGGTAAAACAACACTATGTCGTATTCTCAGTGGTTTAGAAAAAAATTATTCCGGTCTAATTAGCTTTAATGATCTTGATTTCAAGTCAGTTTCTTTTGCTGATAAGGCACAAGTAGTTACATACCTAAAACAAGAGCCGTTATCAAATGTGGTTGCAGCTACTCCGGATGAAGATCTTACTTTATGGCAACATGGTTTTGATAAAAACAACGAGAAATCACATTCTGAGCTTAGATACAAAGTTATGAAAAAATTTAAGATCGAACATTTAAAAGATAAACCTTTTTGGGAAATGAGTGGTGGACAAATTAAGCGAATTGGATTAGCAGCACTTCTAATTAATTATGATAAATACTGGATTTTAGATGAACCTATATCTGGACTTGATAACACACTTATAGGTATATTTACATCAATATTAGAAGAGAGAAAAACTCTGGGAAAAGGTTGCCTTATTATATCACATAAAGAAGATTACTTCAATAATCTTATTGATAAAAGTTACTCTATTGAAAATAAAAAATTTGAAAACTATGGTAAGAGGTTTTTTTGAAAAAATTTCACCTATTAATTTTGCTAATTTTCTTTGTGAATTTAATGTTTGCAGATGAAATTAATTCACTTAAAACTAAATTGCGACATTACAGTTTAGATGGAATAAGAATAATTGCTGATAAACCACAAGAAACAATTGGAGCTGTAGATATAATTGAGTTTGATCCGACTCTTTCACTTCCAGAAACGAATATTGCAGAATCAGTTGAAAAAATTAACGGATTGCATGTTTCTACAGGTGGAAAAGCAGGGAGCACATTGCGACTTAGAGGTTTTGATAATGACCAAATAATGATAATGCTTGATGGTAGACCACTTGGAGGTGGATACTTTGGTAATGTTGATCTAAACACAATACCTGTGTCTGACATCAAGGAGATTAGGATACTCAAAGGTCCAGTTTCTTCACTTTATGGTTCTGACACAATGGGTGGAGTAATCAATATTATCACCGATTCACCCTCGAATTCATCTTGGTTGAAAATGGGAACTGAATTCAAAAGAAATAATACAAATAAATCGTTTGTTTCATCAACACACGATCTAGGTGAATGGGATTATTGGTTTTATGCATCTCATTACCAAACTGACGGTTTCATACTTTCCAACGATTTTATTCCTACAAATTTCGAGAATGGAGAAGAGAGAGAGAATTGTGCAAGAGATCAATGGGATATCCAAACTAAACTTAACTTCACACTTTTCGATTTTCACTCACTTGGTTTTCAAGCAGGTTATACTTTCATGAACACAAAAGAAATTCCTGAAAGCATCTTTGAGAATAATAAACGCGAATTTATTGATTGGAGCCGCTATCAACTTTCAACACTCGGTTCATTCCAATTAAGACACAACTTTACAACAGATATAAATATTTATTATGATCGATATGATGATACTTACGCTGAATTTAATCCTCAAACTGGAGAGATGTATTCTCAGTGGCCATCAAACATAGATAGTTGGATACTTGGGGCCCATCAGAAATTTAATTGGGATATTACAGATAATTTCAATTCTACATTTGGATATCGTTCTGAGAAGCAATCCTATTTACGAAAAGATAATGGAGATTATCCTGAGTGGTATGGTAATGAGAAGTCTATACATAATGGTTTTTGGCAGACTGAATTTTCATATAAAACATTCAATTTCACATTGGGTAGTGGAGTTTCATTCTTCAAACAAGATAGCAGAGATAATTGGATATCTCATTTCGAACCATCTACAGGAATTTATTATAAAAGTTCTCAGAACTGGAAATACTCAATTGCTTTCTCTTCCAACACAAAATATCCCACAATGCATCAATTATTCAGCTCCAGTAGTGGAAATGAAGCTCTCAAAGAAGAACGCGCAATAAAAAGCGAATTCAATTTACTTGTACCTTATTCTTTCGATTATTTTTCAGGTTCCATACAACAATCTTTCTTTTATAATCATATCACCGGGTTAATCGAGAAGCTTGGTGGCACATATTCAAATATTGATCAGATAGATTCTTATGGCTATGAAATTTCATCAAAGTTTTATTTCATCTGGGAACATCAAACAGATTATTCTTATATTAAATATTCAAATGAAAGTAATGCAAAGTTATTGGAAACCCCAAGCCATTCAATAAGATTTATAGAACGGGTTAAACTTCCATCTTCAGTAACCTTGGAATATAATTCTGTTTGGAAGGATGTAAGATATACTGAAGAAAATGTTGATCTCCCCTCTTTCTGGTTACATTCAGTATTTATTAATTACAAGATTAGCAGATACAAATTTTTGTTTGGTGTTGAGAACATTTTCGATTTGAATTATCAAGAAGAATATGGTTATCCTGGTGAAGGAGTAAACTTTATATTTAGCTTGAGAGGAGAATTCTTTTAGGATGAAATTCAACATTAAAAGCATAAGTACAAAAGGTGCAACAAATAATTCATCAACCATTCTGAATTTGCGAACTATAATCGTTATAGTCTCCGCAATTACAACTCTTTCTGTAATTTACAATACGATAATTATGCAATCTTCATTACTATTAATCTCAATATTTCTGTTACTATTAATTCAGCCCTCAAAACATAAATTTAACCGATTGGCACATAGGTTAAATATGATATTCAGAATTATTGTAACATTAATGATATTTCAAATATTGTTCAGGCAAGGTGGAGAAACTATCTGGCAGTTTGGAGTCATTAAGATCACAAGTTCAGGCTTAGACTATGGTGTCTCTTCTTCCTTACGTCTGATGCTAATTGTTCTAATAGCAGGCTTACTTTTAGATATTCCTTATTATGACTACATCCTGGCGTTTCGCAGTTGGAAGTTCCCTTATGAAATATCTTTTCTAGTCGCGTCTACAATTCATTTTATCCCAATTTTTCATAAACAATTTATAATAAGTAAAGAAGCCCTGAATCTACGTGGGATCGAGATCTCCAAATCACCTTTAAATAAAAGGTTTAAAATATATTCGGCACTTGTCTTTCCGGTAATCGCAAGAGCAATATCTGAAGTTAAATATCGTTCCATTTCTTTGGAATTAAGAGCTTTTAGATTGTTCCCTGAAAGAACATTTATTTATCAAACAAAGTTAAGATGGTATGATATTGTAATTCAAATTTGCATTTGTATAGGATTTATAATTATAGTTTTATTAACTTACTTTTTGTAAAAAATAGATAAAAGTTAATTTAGTG
>JAVCCD010000348.1 GCA_030765665.1 Candidatus Tenebribacter mawsonii
AAAATAATTGACAAAAATCACATAAACAATTTTATACATACCGAACGGTCGGTTTATGAGTAGGAGGTATGATGACTTCAAAGGAAAAAATAAATTCAGCTGCACTAAAAGTTTTTTTACAGAAAGGTTATGATGCAACTTCAATCAGTGATGTGGTAACTGAATGTAAAATAACCAAAGGTGGAATTTATCATCATTTTAAGAATAAAGAAGAACTTTTTATTGAAGCGATAGATTATCTTTTTGATAGATTTGAAGAACTTGAAAAATCAATGTATTCGGGATCAACAAATTTAAAACAGATTTTACAATTATATTTTGGATCTTTATCCGATATTTCAGAAGTACTTGGAGAAATGACAGGTTCAGAGAATATCGATGTGAAAAATTTTTACATGCTTATGACAAATGCCTTCATGAAATTTCCACAAATTCGAGAGAAACATGGAAAGTTACATTTGAAAAACCAGGAGATATTAGTTGAGCTCATCAGGGCAGCTCAACGGGAAGGAGTAATAAAAAATAATATCGATTGTGAAACATTAGCATTCATGATAAATGCACTGGCAGAAGGTACGATGATCTATCACATCATGACGGATAATATAGACCTGAAAGAAAAGGGTGAAAAAATTTTCCAGAATCTCTGGAAAGGTATTTCTACTGAAATAATATAAATAAATAATAATGAGGTGAATATGAGAAAATTACTATTATTTATGCTTACATTGATATTGTTTTCTACAATTTTAGCAGTAGAGATCGATCTTGATGAAAGCATAAAACTGGCTCGGATAAATAACAAGGAAATACAGGCTGCAAAATATTCTCTAAAATCTGCAAATTGGGGAAAATTTGATGCATTCACAAATTTCCTACCGAGAGCTTCTTTCAATTCTGTAATTGTAAGAATTGATGATGATTCGTTTGAAATGGCTAATGCTCCAATACAAATCCCTGAGTTCGGACTAGAATTCCCAGCAATGTTTCCTATTTATAGAACTACTTATTCAAACAATATCACAATTCAGCAGCCGCTCTTCAATGGTGGAAAGGTCATCCTGGGATATCAATTGGCAAGCTTAGCTAAACAGCAGATAGAGATAGCTTTAGAGAATAAAGAGCTTGATACGTCTTATGCTGTAGCTTCCACATATTTTGGTTATTTGAAGTTGAAAGATATTCAAGAGCTTACCCAAAAAAGTTTGTCCTCCAGCATTTCTCACCTGAAAAAAGTGGAGAAGAATTTCGAGGTTGGAACTGCAAAAAAATCTGATGTTCTGCAATGGAAAGTAAAACTGAATAACGATAAAACATCCAATTATGAAGTTGAAAACGGACTTACCGAGATATTGTCTTTCTGGAAAAGCCTGATTGGAGTTGGAGATAAAATTCCAGCTAAAATCCAATTGGAAAAATATAACACAGAAATTGATAATTATACAGCTTTAAATGAGAATGAGATCAATGTATTAAAGCAAGAGTTCCTAAAAAAAGTAGAGATGAATAGTCCAACCTTGAGTAGTATTGATCTGGTTAATAAAATGATGAAGAAGAGCTATTGCATGGCAAAAGGAAATTTCCTTCCATCAGTAAATTTGCAGTTTGATTATCAGATCGAAAGTGATGATGAATTTGATTTTTCGGGTGATGATAATTGGAGTCTTGCTGCGGCAATTTCTGTACCTATATTTACTAGTGGTTCAAATTTCTTTAAAATGAAACAAGCAAAATATGATCTGTTAAAAGTTGAAAAGCAAACAGAATATGCTGGTGAAAATTATCTTGTTGCAGCCGAAAATATTTTTGCGAGACTTATAACTAATGCAAGAATCGTGAAAGATAATCAATTAGCTGTAGAACTTGCGAAAGAGAATCATAAAATAATTAATGAACTTTATGAACAGGGAATGGTCACAAATAGTGAACTATTAGATGCTGAGACGATGATGTTTGGTAGTGAGATGAATCTTATTGCATCTTATTACGATTTCATATTAACTAAATTTGAAATGAAAAAATATACTCACTAAGGGAGGAGAACATGTTAAAAAAAGTAACAATAACGACACTATTATTAATGCTGTTAATAGTTGGATGCGGTAAGTCGGTTGATACAGAGGAAAAATTAGAGTTTCAAGGCGCTCGTGAAGTTAAAGTAGAATCAGCGGATCTAACTGATATTTCAAGTTATATTGAATATAGCGGTAAAGTGCTAACAGACCAAGCCATTAACATCAAACCTGCTATGGGTGGGAAAGTGATGGAATATAAAGTATTGGAAGGGTCTGTAGTAAACAAAGGAGATCTTCTGGTAGTTTTAGATGATACTCAGCTTAAGCAGGCGCAGATACAATATGAGATTATGGAAAAAAATTATAATAGAATGCAGGAACTTAGTAAAACTGGAGCTATTGACGATGCAACTTTTGATGAAGTGGAAGCTGGATATAAAGTAGCAAAATCAGGTTATGAATTCATGTTGAAAAATACATATGTTCGCGCTCCAATAAATGGAATAATAACCATGAGATACAGAAAAGAGGGAGAACATTTTGATGCAATGATGGATCCCCTACTTTTAAGAATGGTTAATTTAGAAAAAGTGAAGGCTACAATCCAAGTTTCTGATGCTGATATTAAGAGTATAGAAAAAGGACAAGAAGTTCTTTTAATGATAAATAATTCTGATGTAGAATTTACCGGTGAAATATCTTTTGTGTCTCCCGAAGCAGATATTATGGCTGGTACTTTTGCAGTAGAAATAATGGTTAATAATCAAGAAAACCTACTACATAATAATCAGTTTGTAAAAGTTAAAGTGCTTACCAAAACTTCCAAAAAAACCATAGTAGTTCCTCAGCACGCTGTGATCAATGATAAATATGTTTTCATTCTTGAAAATAATATAGCTGTGAAAAAATTTGTAACCTTAGGACTGGAAAATGAGTACGAGATTGAAATTATTGATGGTATAGAAGCTGGTGTTGAAGTTGTAACTGTTGGTAATGCCGGTCTTTCTGAGAACGATAAAGTAAAAATAAGAGATTAATAAGTTTTGTAAAATAAGGAATGAACTATGAAATTATCAGAATTTTCGGTAAATAGAAGAGTAACGATCTTTATTATTACAGTGCTAGTAATAATATTAGGTGGAATCTCGTTATCCAGATTAGGCCTAGAGATGTTCCCTGATATGGATTATCCTGTTATATCTTTAGTAACAACCTATTACGGAGCTTCCCCTCAAGATGTGGAGGAATCTATCACAGAAACATTGGAGACAGCAATTGCTTCTGTGAAGAATATTAAGAAAATAAAATCGGAGAGTTTGGAAAATGCCTCTCTGATTATGGTGGAGTTCAATTGGGGTACGAACCTAGATTTTGCTGCACAAGATCTGAGGGACGCTGTTGACCCAATGACAGATTACTTACCTGCAGAAGCGGAAAAACCATTAGTAATGAAATTCAATCTATCACAAATGCCCATCTTAATGTATGGTGTGACAGGTGAAAAGGATCCATATCATTTGCGTAAATTATTGGAAGATGACGTATCAGGAAAACTTAAACATCTTAAAGGAGTTGCTTCTGTAATGGTTTTTGGTGGTGATGAGCTGGAAAAACAGATCATCGTTAATAAAGAGAAGATAGAACAATTAAACATATCAATAGATGAGATTGTGCAGATCGTAGCTGCAGGGAACTTGAATATGTCAGCAGGGCACATCCAAAAGAGAAAAGATGAATATTTACTTAGAACAATGGCACAATATAAGTCTATGGAAGAAATTGAAAATCTACCAATAAAGCTAACTTCCACTGGGAAAGTTATCTATTTAAAAGATGTTGCTACAGTTCAAGATGGATACAAAGAGAGAAGAAATATCAGTAGAACCAATAAGTTACCAACTGCAATGCTCATGATTTCAAAGGAATCAGGTGCAAATACATTAACCGTAACTCAAGTTGTAAAAAAAGAGTTGAAATTAATAGAAGAAGAACTTGGAAATGATATTGTATTTCACGAAGTGATGGATATGGGTCTGCCTATATCTAAAGTTACTAACGGAGCGCTTTCCAATCTAATTATTGGAGGCATTCTGGCAATTGCTATTATGTTCATGTTCTTGCGTAACTGGAGACCAACATTGGCGATCTCACTGGCAATTCCAATTTCTGTTGTCGCTACTTTTATTCCCATCTATCTGGCAAAATTTACTTTGAACATAATGACTTTAGGAGGTCTTGCCCTCGGGGTCGGGATGCTGGTTGATAACTCGATAGTTGTTATTGAGAACATCTATCGTCATCTTGAAATGGGTAAAACCAAATTCCAGGCAGCCAAAGTAGGTGCAGGAGAAGTTGCGATGGCTATTACAGCTTCCACTCTTACTACAATTGCTGTTTTCTTTCCAATGATCTTTGCAGAGGGAATGACAGGAATTCTAGTTAGAGGTTTAGCTCTTACAGTTGCATTCTCCCTGGCAGCTTCGCTATTTGTGTCTTTAACCATAGTTCCGGTAATTGCCTCAGTTCTATTTAGCAAAGCCAAAGATCGACCTCAAGTTGGTAAATCTGAAAAGTTCTTTGAAAAAATTAAATTCCGATATAGCAAGATATTGAAATGGAGTTTAGATCACAAAGCTACTACCTTAATGATTGTTGGTGTAATGCTAATCTTAACATTTCTTATTCCAATAACTGGATTAATAGGTACAGAATTTATGCCACAGCGTGATGTACCGTTTATGGTAATGAATGTGAAGATGCCAGCAGGTACTCCTTTAGATGAATCTGATGCTGTAATAAAACAATTGGAAGATATTTGTGTGGATACAGAAGGAGTTCAATCTATTATGGTTATGATCGGACCAATGAGTGATGCTCAAGCAATGGCAGATCCTACAAATCCTCAGGAAGTAAATGAATCGCAAGTGTTTCTCAGACTTCATCAGCAATCTGACCGTACACAGACCTACCTTGAGATTCAGGATCAAATAAGAAAGAGACTACCTAAAGTTGCAGGTGCGGAATTCAACTTCATGAGTACTGAAGAGATGATGGGTGGTGGTCAGTCAAAACCTATAGAGATCAGCATATTCGGAAAAGACCTGGATAAATTGAAGGAAATTTCAAATATCTTAATGACCAGAATTGAAGATGTAGAACATGTAACTGATCTGGTAAGCAGTATAAAAGAGGGTAAACCGGAGTTTCATATTGTTATTGATAAAGACAAAGCTTTCCAATATGGACTCACGGCAGCACAGATCGCTTCTTCCATTAAAACATCTTCTTTAGGGACAATATGTGGGATTTTCAGGAAAGGTGGAGAAGAAACCAATATTATGGTCAGGTTGGAAGAAGAAAAACGTAACAGTTTCCAAGACATAATGCACTTATCAATAATTTCTCCTATGGGATTTTCTGTTCCTTTAAACCAGATAGCTCATCTGGAAGCAGCAGAAGGTCCTCGTAAGATCAGTCATGAAAAGCAATTACGGAAAGTACTGATCTCTGCTGGTGTGACTGGAACTAATGATATGGGTGGAACTGTAAAAGAGATCCAGCTTGCAGTTGCAGATATTCTGGATGAACTTCCATCTGGATACTTTGTAACTTTTGGTGGAGCGTATGAAGAAATGCAGGAAGCTTTTCTAACTTTGGCAGGAGCTTTGCTTCTGGCAATTATTCTTGTTTATAGTGTTATGGCATCTCAATTTGAATCTCTCAAACAACCATTTATTGTGATGTTTACTATGCCTTTGGCAATCATCGGTGTTATGATCATTTTGGCTCTTACAGGAACTACACTATCCGTAGCCAGCTTTGTAGGAATTATCATTCTGGCGGGAATTGTGGTTAATAATGGAATTGTACTTATTGACCACATGAATCGACTTAGGTTGAAAGGAATGAATAAACTTGAAGCAATTTTGCAAGGTGGAGCAGATAGAATTCGACCAGTGCTCATAACAGCGATTACTACAATGGGTGGAATGTTGCCAATGGCAATTGCGGGTGGGGAAGGTTCCGAACTTAAAGCTCCTATGGCTCTCACTGTGATCGGAGGTCTATTGAGTGCAACCTTCTTAACTCTTATCGTGATCCCTGTTATTTACAGCTTAGTATCAAATAAGAAGATTGGTATTAAAGAGTAGAAGTTAATATAATTGTTGAATTGTAAAACCTTGCGAAGGTTGTGATACTTCTTGCTTTTCTTGACCTTCGGAAGGTTGAATCCGTCTTCGCTTTGCCATGCTGTGACAGGCTGGTTGAATTGAGAAAGCTCCCGATTTTCAGGAGCTTTATTTTATTCTCGTGTCATTCCCAACTTCGATTGGGAATCTAATATCCCCGCTTTCGCGAGGATGACAAGCAGGTCGTATCATTATGATGCGAAGCGGAAGGTTGATTAATGTTTGGAGCACGCCACGATTCTTCCTGCTTTTCTTCTCGCTGATTGTGGGCACTTTTGTTACAGGCAAATCTCAAAACTACTTCTCAATCTTCAAAAAAAACAAGATCGACTTTAATAGATACTAATTGTTTGTCCATCCATCTTTCAAACCTCCAACTCTCCCAACTCCACAACACTCAACCGCTCATAATCCGCTTTACTCAAACCCATAAAGCTTCAAAACCATTTCATCTAATTCTTCCTGTATTTCATTTAATTTTAATTCAGCTTCTGATTTATTAATTTTTTTATCAAATTCTTGAACTTTAATTTTATATGCTCGATCAAATAAATTCTCAAAATCGTATTTCTGATTTTCAGAAGGAATAACAATTGGCAACTGACGAATATCATTTAATTGAATATTGACACTTTGATTGATAAATGTACGATAAAAATCAAACAGGAAATTCGAATTGATTAACGATACGAAATAATTATCTAATTTATGTTCTATACAATACAAGGACATTGATCCAACATCATTTATAGACTTATCTTTCAATCTACATTTAA
>JAVCCD010000280.1 GCA_030765665.1 Candidatus Tenebribacter mawsonii
CACTGCTGTCCTGTTAGGCAGACATCAAAATCACGAAACTGATGATTATTAGAGGAGAAAATAGGGCAAGAAATATTTTTTGATTTGAAATCATCATTACATTTTTTACTTCATCTTTAAGAGGTGAAAAATGAATGAAGGTAAAACAGTATTTTCTCAAATTATGAGTTTCTTTCCCAAGTATGAATTTGATAAGAAAGTTATTAAATATAAAGGAAATTATAAAGTTCGGAATTTCAATTGTTGGGATCAATTTCTTTGTATGGGTTTTGCCCAACTAACCTACAGGAGTAGTTTGCGAGATATTGAAGCTTGTTTGAATGCACAACCTTATAAGCTCTATCATATGGGAATCAGAGGTAATATCAGCAGAACAAATTTAGCAAATGCTAATCAAACCAGAGATTGGAAGATTTATGCAGAATTTGCCCAATATTTGATTTCTACAGCAAGAAATCTATATCAGAATGATAAGTTGGAAGAGCTGGATTTAGACGGAGTTATTTATGCTCTTGATTCAACAACTATTGATTTGTGCTTATCGCTTTTCCCGTGGGCAAAATTCAGAAAGAGAAAAGGAGCGATAAAACTTCATACTTTACTGGATATACGTGGTTCAATACCGACATTCATTGAAATTACTGACGGCTTAGTTCACGATGTGAATATACTGGATGTTCTTGTTCCCGAACCGGGTTCTTACTATATTATGGATCGCGCATATATCGATTATAAGCGTCTTTATCGTTTGAATAAGGGATTAGGTTATTTTATTATAAGAGCTAAGAAGAATCTGAAATTCAAACGATTATATTCAAACAAAGTCGATAAGTCTAAAGGACTAAGGTGTGATCAAACAGTAAAACTTATGGGATATTATCAAAAAAAAGATTATTCTGAAACGATAAGAAGAGTGAAATTTTATGATGAGGAAAATAAGAAGACCTTTGTATTTCTAACAAATAATTTTGAAATCTCTGCAATGACAGTAGCTTTGCTCTACAAGAACAGGTGGAAGATAGAATTATTTTTCAAATGGATCAAACAGCACTTGAAGATAAAATCATTTTACGGAACATCTGCTAATGCCGTGAAAACTCAAATATGGGTCAGTATCTGTGTGTATATTATGATTGCTATAATAAAAAAAACTATGAAAATTGAAATGAGTTTATACAAAATTCTACAAATTCTGAGTGTCTCGGTTTTCGAGAAAGTGCCTATTTTACAACTACTTACAGAATATAATTACAGAACTGAACGGCACTCTGATCCTAACCAATTGATACTATTCGACTTATAACAGGACAGTAGTGTCTATTTTTATCAATCAAAATTCGATAAAGAACCTGAAAAATTCAGTTTTGATGATACCGATCACAGTAATTTCATAGAATTTTTCCAAAATATGGCTGACAAAAAATCTGATAAAAACTATAGATTATCGTATATTAAATTCATTAAATTCTATAAAAAAGGGTACTTAAATATTAAGCATATCAATTATGCGTTTTGCGAAGATTTCTTAATAAATCTTAATATTAGCAATCGTACAGCTAAACATTATTTTACCTGTTTCAAAGGATGCCTTAACTATGCTGTAAAATGGGAGCTGATTGAGAAGAATCCTGCAAAAGGAATAAGCATTCGTTTTCAGAACAAATCCATTGAACGGCTCTTTTCTGACGAGTTACACAGATTATGGGAAACACCCTGTGATTATCATGATCTTAAAAATGGATTTATTTTTAGTTGTTATACTGGATTAAGATTTTCAGATATTATAAACCTAACATTTTCGGATATTAGAAATAATCTAATTAGGGATGAGGGATTAGGGATGAGGGATGAGGGATTAGGGATGAGGGATGAGGGATGAGGGATGAGGGATGAGGGATGAGGGATTAGGGATTAATGATTATTGAAGATTAAATTTAACTCTAAATCCGGGAAAATATTTTGAAGTTTATTCAATGTTGATAAAGTAGGGTTTGCTGATGAGGGCTTTTCTAAACGCTGATAATTCCAAATATTTTTGAAACCTAGTTTTTTGGCAACCTGAACCTGAGTAAGCTCATGTAGAACACGATTTCTACGTAGCAGGAAAGATAATGCAACTGCTGAATCTACTTTTACAAGATGTATGTTTGATACAGTAGTAGTTTTTAATGGTAAAGGAAAAATAACTTGAGAGTTTTCGGGTTCGGAAAGATATAAATTAAGAGCCTGGTGCATATTAACTTTTAACTGATCAATATCATCAGCTTGAGTATTGCAACCCTCTAATTCAATACATTCTGCCCATAATCCGTTATCTTCTTGATGGACTTTGAAATGATAGAACATTATTTACCTTCCTTTAGATCTTTTAACAATTTACTTTCTAAACCTTTTTTGAGTTCCTTATGTAAAGGGATGATCTGACGATGGATACCTTTCCCAACCTTTACATGACTACCTTTTGTACTAATTTTCTGCCAGCCAGCTTTGATATACAAAGCTAACATTTCTTTCCCACTCAACGGCATTTAACCATCCTTACCAAATATAATTGGTAATGTTGAAATGTCAAATTTAATTTTATTACGAATTAGGATTGTAAGTTCTTAAGTCAATTCTCCGGTAAATACCGGATTATTAACTCAAGTCCTGTTAGAGATACTTAAATATGTTATTTTTGTTCGTATTAACGATTGAAAAGTCTTCCCAATTAATTGTGTAGAAATTTCTGAGTGATATACCATCTATCCTTTTCTTGCCATATGTAGTTTCTTTTGCTCCTTGTTGCCAATTAAGCTTACCTGATAAAGTACTATTATTTATTAAACGAAACTCGAAGTCCTGTGCTTTCTGAAAACCCCTGTATTGTTCATTTGTCCAATAACCACTACAGTTTGTAATAAATAACATGTAGCCTTTAGATATATTATTTTTTGCAACAAATGATTCAAGCCTGCTAATGTCAGAAATTACGTCAAAACGACCAAGATCAATTGCTGCGTGCTCTTTCAATTTGAAAAGTTCATTGCAAAAAGTATAATCTAATTTTGATGTTTTATATTTTATTTCAAGACCAATAATAGATAGATTGTTTTCGGAATATGTAATATCAATATATTGACCATCAATTGGTTTTTCAAATCGAATTTTTCCTTTTGGATATAATTTTGCAATCTCATAGCCTAATGCAAATTGTAAATCAGCTTCTGAATGATAAATTGGTCGCTCATTTGCAAGATTTATTATTGCCTTGTTTATCATGATAATGCTACACTCCCCTCAACTTTGCAAAACCAGCAACCAGCTTCTTAGTTTGTTTACCGAATTTAAC
>JAVCCD010000003.1 GCA_030765665.1 Candidatus Tenebribacter mawsonii
ATTAAATAATAATTTATAAATAAATTTATGAAAAAAACAATTATTCTAAGTTTATTATTAGTAGTATTAAGTTCGTTAACTATTTTTGGACAAATTGGTTCTAATGCTATAAGTATTATTGAAACAGACAGCAACTATGTAAAAGGAGAAATTTTAATTAAATTTAAGTCCATTCCTTCAAATAAAAAAGCTGTTGTAGCAGCAAAACAACAACTAATTAGCAAATACAAATCTAAAGTTGTAAAACAATGGAGAACAGGCGCCGAACACTGGAAGGTGGATACCCTCCTACCGGGTTACAATCTAATTAAAATCATTGATTCACTAAATACAAACCCCTATGTTGAATATGCTGAGCCAAATTATATTCTAAGAGCAGATATAATCCCAAATGATCCAAGTTTTGGAGATCAATGGGCATTAAACAATACAGGACAAAATGATGGTACTCCAGATGCAGATATAGATGCACCCGAATCCTGGGATATCACCACAGGAGATACAAACATAGTTGTTGGAGTAATAGATTCAGGAATAGATTATGAGCACGAAGATTTAGAAGATAATATCTGGACTAACTGGGATGAGATACCTGATAACGGAATAGATGATGATAATAATGGATACATTGATGATATACATGGATGGGATTTTTACAATAATGATGATGATCCGATGGATGATTTTGGTCATGGGACCCATGTGGCGGGTACAATAGGAGCAGTTAGTAACAATGGTATTGGAGTTACAGGAGTGGCCTGGGATGTTCGGATGATGGCTTTGAAGTTTTTAGGATCGGACGGAAGTGGTCCTACCAGTGGAGCTGTTAGTGCTATTATATATGGGACTGCAAATGGGGTAAAACTAACTAACAATAGTTGGGGTGGGGGCGAATATTCTCAAACATTATATGATGCCATTGCATCAGCTGATACCGCAGGTATTCTTTTTATTGCATCAGCAGGAAATGATGCAAAAGATAATGATGCTAATCCAACCTATCCCTCTTGCTATGATCTGGAAAACATAATCTCTATTGCTTCTACTGATAGAAATGATTCTCTCTCCACATTCTCAAACTGGGGGTTATCAACTGTTGATATTGCAGCTCCTGGATCATCAATATTAAGTACAGAACCTAACAACCAATATGGCTACAAAAGTGGGACATCTATGGCGGCTCCTAATGTTTCCGGAGGCATTGTATTAGCGTGGGCACAATTTCCGGGATTTTCAAGCCACCAAATAATACATCAAATTTTGGGTGGTAGTGATCAAAAGGAAAACTTAGATGGTTTGATGAACTCCGGAAGTAGATTAAATATATATAATGCCGTAGTTGATACTAATATTAGTATTAAGGTTAACCATCGAGAAATTGAATTTGGTGCGTTATTGTTAGGTAATCAAAGTGAGGAAAATGAAATATTGATTTCAAATATGCAGGATGATCAAATACTAATTGATTCCATTATTTGTGATACGGGCTTTCTTATTACACGAAACTCTACATTTACTAATTTCATTCCATCATTTTCTATTAATCCTAATCAGGTGGATACTATTACTGTTGTTTTTAACCCAACAATTGAAGGATATTTTAATAAAACATGCAAAATATACTATAGTACATCTGGCTTAATTTCAAGAACAGTTACTGTTTTTTTAAGTGGTTATTGTGCGGGTAATGGAACAATTATTAATGCAGGGACTGTATCCGGAATATGGGAGAAAGCATTATCTCCATATATTATTAATGGTAACATTTCCATTGAAGCATCTAATACTTTAAGCATAGAACCTGGGGTAAATGTACTATTTGCTGGTTATTATAAAGTTGTGGTTTCTGATAATTCAACATTGATTGCCAATGGTTCTGAAAACGATTCAATATATTTTCAGGCTATAGATCCTGTAGAAGGTTGGGCAGGAATGGATTTAATTTCTAAACAAAATATGGATTCCTTATCTTATTGCGTATTTAAAAATGGAAAAGCGCAAAATATTATAGACCAAAGTTGGCCACCAAATTATAATGGTGGTGTAATATCAATAACCCACAGCTCACCGTTTATCTCTGATTGTAGTTTTAAAAATAATAATGCGCCAGTGGGTTTTGGCGGCGCAATCTACATTTATGGAAATTCTTACCCGGTATTAACACAACTAGAGTTTTTTAATAATACAGCGCCATATGGCGGGGCAATAGCTATTTGCGGAACATCATTTGATGAGACTTATCGCATATTAAATAATATTGTTTTTATTGACAATACAGCAGCTTATGGAGGTGCGTTGTATAATCAGCAAGGCAACCTTATTATTAATAATCTTACATTCTATAGTAATAATGCATATTATGGAGGAGGTGCAATTTGTTTATGGTCAGATAGTGATGTACTACTTAAAAATTCAATATTATATGGCAATACTTCACCTGATGGAAGTGAAATAAAATTTGGATCATACATGGTTCCTTCATCATTATTTATAGAATATTGCAATATTGATACGACAAATTCAGATTGGTATTCTCACGACTCAACTTATAGTGATCTTGATGTTTTTCAAATGGGTGATGGAAATATTTACTCAAATCCTCTTTTTGTTAACATAAATAATAATAACTTATCAATAAGCACAAACTCACCATGTATTGATGCAGGCAATCCAAATGATAATGTTGCTGAGGAACCATTTCCCAATGGCTATAGAATAAATATGGGGTTTAACGGAGGAACTATTAACGCAACAGGAACTACTGATCCGGGTCTTGCAAATATTCCCAATCCGCTTGATTTTGAAATTTTAAGTCCAAATGAGACAAAACAACTACCGCTGTTTGTAAAAAATGGGAGTCCAATTACAATACACATTAGTGATATTTCATTGTCTGATACAAGTAATTTTAAAATATCTACAAATTATATTATACCAGATACGCTTTCTTCAGGTCAAGTAGACAGTGTTATGATTGATTTTACGAGTAGTATTAATGTTGATTCATTATATCAAATTTCAATTACTATTAATACAATTGAAACGCCAGATTATATTATTCCTGCAGAGGCCAATATATTAATAGGTACAAATGTAATCTCAAATAATGTTTCTGGTATTTGGACAGAAGAAGGAAGTCCTTATAATATTTTTAACGACATAAGTGTTGAAACCAATGACTCATTAAAAATTGAACCAGGTGTAACGGTGCGGTTTATGGGTAAATATAATTTTAGAATAGCTGAATCTAGTAGATTATTAGCCCAGGGAACTCAAGCTTTACCTATTTACTTTACTGCTTTTGATACAATAAATGGATGGTATGGTATTGATATTGTAAACAGTGGAAATGATGATATTTTTGAATATTGTAATATGTCAAGAGGAAATGTTAACGGAACTTCTCCTAACGATAGAGGAGGGGCTTTGTTTATTTCAAACTCAGACCCATTAATAAAGCATTCTATCATTGAACATAATGCAGGAAATTATGCCGCTGCAGTATATTTATTTTATTCTGAAGCAGAATTCAATGATGTTATAATCAGAAATAACACATGTAGCGACATGGGTGTGATAGAAATACTGTTTTCAGAAAATGTACTTTTTGAAAATTGTACTATCTATAATAATTATAGTGATGCACAAGGAGGTGCTTTTGGGATTTTCCAAAATTCAGATATTAATATTTTGAATAGTTTGATTTTTAATAATACCGGCACTACATATGGTGGTGGAATTAGTATTCAAAGTTCTTCTTGTAGTTTAATAAATGTATCAATGGTGAATAATTTAACTGGTTATAGAGGTAATGAAATTCATTTAATGAATGGTTCTCATGTTGATATAATAAATTCAATAATTTATAATAATTGTAATAATATTAATCCTGCATCTGGTGAATTATTTAACGACATTTATTTAGATTCTTATTCAAATCCTACACAGAATACACTAAATATTAGTTATTCAAATATTGATACCTTAAAAAGTAATTGGGTTGGTTCTCAAGCCCCCATAAATGGTTTAATAACATGGGGGGATGGCAATACAACTTTAAATCCTCAATTTACAGATATCAATAATTGGAACTTTAAATTGGATAGCATATCACCATGTATAGATGCTGGCATTAATGATTCTGTATTTTCTTTAACTGATATCGATGGTAACCTAAGAATCTGGGATGGCAATAACAATGACACAGCCACAGTCGATATGGGAGCCTACGAATACGGATCTCCACTTGCTCATTTTCAGGAAATTGAGTTAAATCAAGGATGGAATATTTTTTCTGGGAATATAACTCCCGTTGATATGAACATGTTAAACATCATTAATTCACTCATTGATTCATC
>JAVCCD010000194.1 GCA_030765665.1 Candidatus Tenebribacter mawsonii
GTACAACGTCGATGTACGTTGCGTATATTATCGACGTGCAAAGTTGTTGTACGTTGCGTATATTATCGACGTGCAACGTCGATGTTCGTTGCGTATATTATCGACGTACAACGTTGATGTTCGTTGCGTATATTATCGACGTACAACGTTGATGTACGTTGCGTATATTATCGACGTACAACGTCGATGTACGTTGCGTATATTGTTTGGCGTGCGCCACGATTCTTTTCTCGTGGGCACGATACAATCCTCCCAGAAACTCAGCATCAGACTTAGTCTTAATTTACGTGATAGATTCAACTATCATTTCTTGAATATAATCATCATCCTCATACATAAACAGAATGTTATTCTTTTTAAATAACCTGTGATTTGATAAACCGTTTTCCCAATACTTTATTTCTTTCTTCGATGTTGGAGATAAAATATATGATTTCAAATTAACATTAGGATCATTTAGATCAGATTCTATTGTCTTAATTGTTTTGGAGAGTTTGATTTTGGGATCTTCAAAGCTTCTGGCATTTCGTAATCCGTGCGGATCGGCAAATATGATGTGTTGTTTTGAACCATCTTTCAACCAGATAATAAAATCGGGATAAAAATTGCTTTCATCAAAGAAACTGACTCCTTTTCCTCTTTCCTGATTTCTGAGAATGAATAGTTTTTTATCTTTTAAGAATAAATCTTTTTCCTGTTTACTCCAATCCTCTAAATCTTTAACAAATTGTTTTTCGTGTTTGTTCAGTTTTACAGGAGAAACTTTTATTTCTACAGCTCCTTTAGCAACATAAATGAGTGGATTATACAGATGCTTTGAAACATTAAATATCTCAAAATCAGGCAAAGAAAAATCATTACTGAAACTATCATTATTGATTAATTCTTTTATTCGTTTTAAATTTATTATCAATTTTTCTCTGCTCTTTTGAATAACAGCTTTATATTCAAAGATTAGATTTTTTCGAAATGCAATACAAGATGGTTCACTTGAATTCATAATATCTTTTAATGTGCGATATTCTCTGAAAGGTGCTTGAAACAAGTTTCGATGATATTTGTAGAATTTATCACAATATGCTTTTAAAATAGAAACTGCCATTTCCTTCCATAACAGGAT
Source organism: Candidatus Tenebribacter mawsonii (assembly GCA_030765665.1). Lineage (GTDB taxonomy): Bacteria > Cloacimonadota > Cloacimonadia > Cloacimonadales > TCS61 > Tenebribacter > Tenebribacter mawsonii. The sequence goes on from JAVCCD010000194.1 coordinate 1,121, forward strand.
TTTTTGAAAATTGTCAAATTCCATTAAATGAGCAGGAATGTAAAGAACATACCAAGCTTTATTTACCAATAAATTTTCTAACTCTGTTTTGGAAATTTCCAGATTGTAATAGGCGAATTTTCTTTTGTGGTGAAGCAATTCAAAATAGATTTGTGTTAAATCCAGATACTGTAAATGTTCTTTGCTGAAATGAGTTGAATGCAAATTAGTATCATCGGCTGAACGCAATTTAAAACGATTTGAAAGGCTTTTGACTCTGCTGTACCAATCTGAGCAAACTTTTGTAGGAATCTTCTCTTCATATTTTAAGGATAACATTGCTTTTTCTTTAAATTCAGGCATATCCTTTTTGGGCAAAATAACTTTTAAATCTTCATTGGAAATATTTCGGATAATCGGCAAAATAATTGTTTCAAAATCATTATCTTTTTGAACTTCTTCCTCTTCGATATAATCTCTGAAATCATTCATATAATTTGCTCTGATACCGAAAACATTAAGAGTTTCTAATTCTTCGAGATATTGGGGAGCTTCGCTTCCTGCTCTACCTGTCGCTCGTTTTAAGGAAAAATCTAATCCTTTTAATCTCACACCGCGACCAAAAAGCTGGATGATCTGTGAACCTTCTTTTTTCCCGACATTGATCAATCCCATACTGCTCACTCGCCAACTGTTCCAACCTTCCGAAAATTTCTTAGCTCCTACCAATAAACGGATTTTAGAATTGTAGTGGTTAATATTTTCAAATAATGAAAATGCGATCTTCTGTTCTGTGCAAATTATACTTGTTTGCTCAGGTTTATTCAGCATATTCCAAAGAGATTTTGGAGTTCCCACATTTATAACCCCGAAATATTCACTGCTGTCACCAATTTTTAAGCCCACTTCATTACTGCCGCCTTTTAAATATACTGCGTGAAGTAAACCACCACCGGGCGCATTAAAAACAATATTTAAAATATCATCAAAGATTAAAGCAGGAGACTTTTCTTCGAGTATCGGAAACTCTGAATCTAAATATGTAAATGAGTTAACATTTACCACACCATTCTCCAAAATCTCATCTCTGCCTTCTATCAGAAGTTTTATGTTGTTCATACTTTCAGACTGATTTTGAACAAATCTCGAAAAGAATTTTAAAGCAGAAATAACATCAGTATCTCGTTCAGCTTCTCTTTTTCCTGTTACGGTTCCACCAACAAAAATCATCAACGGTTCTTCAATCAGATAATCGGCAAACTCGGTTTTCTTCTCTTTCAATAATTTGCATTGTTGATAAAATTTCAGAAGGCAATTTGTAAGATATAAATGTTGAATATTATCGGTATGATATTTGGATTCAATTTCTTCTAATACAGTAATATAAAAGTCTTTACCGAATCCGTCA
>JAVCCD010000303.1 GCA_030765665.1 Candidatus Tenebribacter mawsonii
AATTCCATCTGTTTCAGAACCACCATTCTGAAAAGCCAAACTGGTTGTTAGGTCAGTATCGGGAACAAATTCTTCTCCAATGAGAAAATATGAGTGTGACGGAATCGTATAGCCAGAAAACAAATCAAAAGCATAAACAAGCTCAAATTGACTTCCAGCTTTCCGAATCATCCAACCATTTAAATTTACTGATTGATCAGAACTATTATACAATTCAATCCATTCATAACCGCTATCAGAGCCATCGGGATCATAAAGCACTTCATTAATTACAACATTCTGAGCTAAAATGAGTGTGGTGAAAATAATAATTATAATAACCATTGAAACTTTCATATAAAAATCCTTTAAATCTAAGTTTGAGTGTTGCAGGAAATATAAAATCAGTTCTTTTGCGTTATTTTCATATTAGTCTTTCGCGAATCTATCTTTAAAGCCTGGTACAATCTCCATATTTGCATTATTATTATTTGCTCCAACACATAAATTTAACATAACTTCAAAATAATGTAATTCGTCTTCAAAAATTATAATACTCTCTTTCAATTCTTCTTTGCTGGTTTTTATGCCTGAGCAGACATTTTTACCATTCAGTTCGATCTTCCAGTCAGCAGTAAATTCATATTCCTCAGATGCAATTTTTTCTCCGGTAACCGACATTTCAATTTCAGTTTTATATGAAATTTCCTGATTATCATTATTGAAAATAGTATATTCAGCAACTCTTTTTGCATGTATATTATTTTTGAATGTATTTCTATTGCTCGTGCTACTGCTGCTGAAGGCTCAGAAAATACTGACATTATTGAATCACCGATATGCTTAACTATTAAACCGTCATTGTTCTCTTCAATAATTGGAATTAGAAGCTGATTGTGGATTTTTCGAACTTTTGCAGAAAATACTTCTCCCTTAGTCTCCGTGAGATTAGTAAAACCTTTGATATCAGTAAACATAACAGTTAAAACAGAGGTTTTCCTAAGTTTACGGTAATCATCCACCGTCGATAATTCTTTTTGTGAAAGTGAATAATTCTGTTTAATGGCATTCTTTTCAATCATAAACAAACCTGCGTATTTGGGATTTATTTTTTCGTAATTTAAGGCTGGTTAAAAAAAACTATTAACTAATTACTCTGTCAATACTTAAATATATTTTCGATAATATCGGATGGAATTATTGATGCAGGTTTGCGGATTTCTGCAAGTTTTTCTGCAGTTTCTCCCATTAAGTAAGAAGCTGAAATTGCTGAATCTTTTAAAGATAATTGCTGTGCAGCAAATGAAGTAATAATGCCTGCAAGGACATCACCGCTTCCACCTGTAGAAAGTCCGTCATTACCTGTTGTATCAAATACAAAACCTGTTTCATCACAATATATCGAAGTAGCACTTTTTAGTAGAACCTTACATCTATTTTTTTCTACAAAATCCTTTAAGAATTGTAATGAATTTGATTCAAGTCCTTCTGTGGTAACATCACATAATCGAGCAAACTCACCAATGTGTGGAGTTAAAAGTACCTGTTTTCCAACAAGATCTTCAAGAATCGTTTTGTTATCTGAAATTATATTTAGAGCATCAGCATCAAGTATCAGCGGTTTGTTCCAAGATTTTGCTATTTTACTTATCAATTCAACCATTTCTTCAGATCTTCCAATGCCAGGACCGATCAATAGAACATCCATGGAGTTAAGTTTGCAAATGAATTCCTCTGTATCTTCTTTAAAATCAGGAAGTGGAATCGTATAAGTCATTACTTCTAATAGTTGATTTTCAAAAATTGTTTCAAGACCTAACGGGTGAAATAGCGTGATTAATCCAGCACCAGAGCGTAAGGCAGCTTTAGATGCTAAAATGGCAGCTCCTGTAAATCCGGGTGAACCAGCGATTATTCCTACTCTTCCATAATTGCCTTTATGTGAGAATCTGCTACGATGTGGGAATACAACGTTTTCAATTGTTGCAAGTTTTCCTTTTAATGAAAATTTCAAAAATACATCATCAGGAATTCCAATATCAACAACCAGAATTTCACCACTTCTTGCTCTGCCCTCACCTAATAATTGCCCATATTTCATGGCAGCCATTGTGAGTGTGAAATCGGCATCTATAGCTGTTATAGCCTGCCCGGTATTTGCATCAATTCCACTGGCAATATCTATTGCTACAACTGTTTTCTCAAAAGAATTGATCTTGTTTATAACATCTGCTTGTAAACCTCTAACTTCATCTTTAAATCCAACACCGAATATTGCATCAATTATCAGATCAAAATTAGTTAGATCATCTAGTTCTTCTTCAATTATCTTTATAGAAATACCATTTTTTTTGCACAGTTCATAATTTGAAAGGGTTTCTCTGCTCATCTTGTCGGTGTTCCCCAACAAAAATATTTCAGGATAGTGCTGCCATTCATGTAAATAACTGGCAATCACGAATCCGTCTCCGCCATTATTTCCGCTCCCACAAAAAATTGCAATTTTACTCTCAGGTAATATTAGATCATTAATAAATTCACTGCATCCTTTACCTGCATTTTCCATTAATTTCTGACCTGCAATTCCAATATTCTCTATTGTGAATTTATCTATTGCATACATCTCTTCTCGTGAAAGTACATACATAATAAAGTCCTTTTAAATTTAATTAATCTAAATTAATTTTTACACTTCCGGTAATACTATTTCAAATGTCGTTCCAACATCCACTTCACTTTCTAAAACTCTTATTTTTCCTTTATGGTATTCTTCTACAATGCGATGTGCTAAACTAAGCCCCAGTCCCCATCCCCGTTCTTTATTTGTAACCCCGGGGCGGAATATTTTTTTATACATTTTCTTAGGCATTCCTATTCCTTCATCAGCAATATGAATATATGTTTTATTCTTTTGTGAAAAAGCTTTTACGCCAATACTTCCATCTCTTTGTTTCATTGAATCAATACAGTTTTTTAACATATTTTCTAAGGTCCATTTTATAAGATCCGGATCCAAGTTTATCTTTCTATCCTCAATTTCACTTTCAAATGTTATTGCAATTTTGTTGGAAACTGCTGGTAGTCTTCGTTCAAAATGTTCTATTGTTTCCTGAATAATTTTATGCAGACTGCACGGTTGGAATTTCATTATCGAGCCAACTTTACCAAAACGCGAAGCAATTTTGTTAAGTCTTTCCACATCTCCGCGCATAAACTCAAGCATTTCCTGGAGTTCTTTTCCTTCTTTGTCTTTACCCGTTTTAGAGTGAATTACATCTATCCAACCACTCAAAGAAGAGAGAGGGGTTCCAAATTGATGGGCTGTTTCTTTAGCCAAACCTACCCACAGAATATCACGTTCTGTTTTTTTTATTGTATAAACACCAAACATCCCTAAAAAAACATAGAGAAATATCAATACCATTCCAACATAAGGCATCAATTTTAATTGAATCATTGTTTGTGAATCACCGTAAAACACATAGCTATAAATTCTATCATCTTCATCACTTAGTTTAAGTGGAATCATCGAACGTTTTGCTTCCATCTTCTTTACCATATTAGTTATAATTGTTTGATGCCGTGTTTCCAACTCATCAAAATTAACTTTTGGGATATCTATATTTTCCCATGAGAATGGTGCTTTAAGGCTGTCAGTTAAGATAATTGGATAATCAATTCCAGGAAGAATTTCTTCCATAAAATATTGGAATAGGAAGTGTTCCAGATTCACATCGGTAGGCATACCCACAAATTTTGAATAAAGATCGGGCACTATTTGCACATCTTGTTTTACATTATTTATTACAATATTAGTAAATAGGATGAACCCAACAAGCAGAAGCACACTTCCAGTTATAAAATAAACCTTAAGAAGCAGACTTCTGTTATTCGCTTTCTTTTGTAATTTCCCAGATTTCATCTAATTGCTCCAAGCTTGCATCAAGCATGTTTTTTTCATTATTTTTAAAATGAAGCTCTACTTTTTTGAATCGATCTTCAAATTTTTTGATAGTTCTTCTTAGTGCTGTTTCTGTATCAAATCCTGATTTTCTAGCAACATTTACAATTGAAAATATCATGTCACCCAACTCATTCTGCATTTCATCTGTATCTTTATTTTTATAAGCTTCTTTAAACTCCTGTACTTCTTCGTCCAGTTTATCTATCGCCGGTGCAAGATCTGGCCAGTCAAAACCAACAGAAGCAGCTTTTTCCTGCATGCGCTGCGCCACAATAAGTGCAGGCATATTTTGTGGAATTCCATCAATTGCTGATGAACGGGAATGTTTTTTTTCTACTTGCTTTATCCGCTCCCAATTCATTTTTACGCCCTCTGCATCTGTAGCATGTCCATCTCCAAAAATGTGTGGATGCCTTCTTATGAGCTTTTTGTTGATCTGCTCAAGCACTTCTTCCATTTGAAATTGATCTGCTTCTTTTGCAATTTGTATTTGCATAATAATATGCATCATTAAATCACCTAACTCTTCTGCAAGATGTTTGTAATCTTTATTTTCAATCGCTTCCACAGATTCGTATAGTTCTTCTATAAAATTTGGAATTAGAGTTTCGTGAGTTTGCTTTAAATCCCAAGGACAACCATTTTTTTTATCACGTAGTTTTTCTATAACTTTAACTAATTTATCAAATTCTTTCATTTTTCCTCAAGTTCTGTCTCCTGATCTTCATCAATTATTTCTTCTGGTACAATATCGATATTGTTTTCCCAGCTTTCAACTGTTTTTTTATTCTTTATTTTTTTTCTTATAACACCAACGATCAAAATTAGTGGGAGTATTCCCCAAATTACTCCAGTAGAAGCCATTAATATTTCTACTCTTAAATGTGTTTTAGAGTAATCTTCAAACTGATCTGAAAATGCTCTGGTAGTCATAAAAAAACTATTTAAGAAAGCACTTTCAAAATTCCCAGATGACTCAGCTATATCCCATAATTTGTAGAAAGAGTCTCTTCTTTTTGTATAAAGATATTTTATAGCTAATCCGGATTTTGCATAAAACGATTCCCACTCAACAATGTTTTTTGGATATGTGTACTTCATTTGTTTAAGCTGCTGGGAATTCCCTAAAATAGAATTCTTTGCGAAATTCAATTCGCGATCAATTCCCATATCTCCAGTAAAATAAACCGCCATACCTTCGTTGAACCAGAGTGGTGGATCTTTCCAAAAACACCCTACAAAATGATGAATATATTCATGCAGCAAAAGCTTACGTATATTAGAGATGGTTTTTAAATACTTCGGATTTTTGAGGAAAATTGTTTTGTTCCTTCTATTGTAAAAGCCAGAACTATGTTCAAAAATTGCTGAGTGCTTTTGTGTCCATTCATCGTAAACCTTATTATCAGCCGCCACGACAACATTCACTGGAATATCGAGGTAAGAACCTACACTTTTTTGAAATGACTGAATATCTTTGTCTAACTGGATGATAAATTGGGAAGAAGCAGTAGTATCCTTAGCTTCTGCAAATAAAATTATATCTTGATATTGTATTTTCTCATACTTGATATTTGAAGCTGAAAGTAAGGGAAAAAGGTAAAGCAGAATAAGTAAAATAAGTACGTTTTTCAGTTTGAACGTATCATTCTCCAAAAATACGTTTTTTAATTTTATCAGTCAGTTTTTTTATATTGAATGGTTTAAAGATAACGTCTTGCAATCCAGCTTCTCGGGATTTAACAACAACATGATCAGGATCATAACCAAACCCGGTCATCATAATTATTGGCAAGTCTTCATAAAGTTCTTTCGTGCGAGAATATAGTTCATAACCATCCATATCCGGCATAGCAATATCTGTGAGTAGTAAGTCAATGTCACCAGCCATAATTCTATTTAATGCTAAATATCCTTCGTTCTCACAGATAACTTCCAATTCGGAGCAGCATTCTTGTAATTCAATTTTCAAATAATCTGTTATAGAGACATCATCATCTACAATTAAAATTTTATGACCCATTTTCAATCCTTAGTCCAACAATTCTAAACTATGTTAGATTTGACTTAATCTTAAGTTGCGACTTTTTATAGAATTCATTTAAACTATCAAGAATTATTTTATCTTCACTATTAACTAGATAATTATAAACAATCCAGCGTTCTGCAAGTTGATCTTTGTTAAAGGATAATAACTCATTTTCTCTGTATTCAACAGAGATAAGCGGAAAATCTTCCTTATGTGAATTTTCGACCAGTCCACTCAATCTTCCGTCGTTAATTGTATAACTTATATTATTCTTGTTGAATTCCAAATTTAAGCTTTTAGTAATTTTACAAAATTTCAAATATTCAAAATATTTTTTTATTAACTGAATTTTAGTTTTTAGTTTTTCTGCTTTTTCAAATTGAAGATCATTGAACAGATTTTCATACTCATTTTGTTTGAAAGACAATAGCTCTTTGGGTGAAATTATATATGGTAGAATTGCATTTTTGTAAGTTTCATTTTTTTCTTTAATGCACCAACCAAGGCATTTATCATTTTTATATCGTTCGCAAGGATATGGTTTTTCATCAGGACAAAGTGGATATTGAAACATTTCTGCCATTACATCTAGAAGGTCGAACAGGAAAAACCTATCCTTGAAAGGACCAATGTAAAACCTGTTCTGTTGCGTGTCTTCAGCTACTCTTATATATGGTGGCTCATTAAAATTAATTGCTATATAAACATATTGTTCAAAAGGTTTGATTATGGAATTGAATTCGGGATAAACAGAATTTTCTAATTTTTTTTGATGAACTAGTGCTGCAAAAAGGGATATGTGTTCTTCAAATGCAATTTCTGCAGTTTGAGAAACAAGTTGAAATATATTTTTGTCATCTTTTGCTACTTCAAATAACTGCCTGATGCTTTTATCAAGATTTGATGTTTTGTTGATATATAAAATTTTATTATCGTCAGATAATGTGAAAATTCCTGTTCCTGATGGAATTTTTTTTTTAAGCATTTCTGTTTTATTAAATTTAATCATGAAGCTCAAACTTGGAATCTGATTTATACTGTCAATTACAAATTAGGAATTACGAATTTGGAATGAAAAGAAGGAAGAATATAGTAAGCAGAAAGTAGAAAAAAAAAGCTAAAGAAGAGAGTAGTTAGTGAAAAGTGGAATACACCAAGACGACAAGTGTTGATTAATGGTTGGCGTGCTACCACGTTCTTTCCACTCTTCTTTTTGTTCTGATGTGGAGCTGCTTGTTGGCGGAATATTTCAATCAATTCTCCGACCAATGGTTAAAGAATTATTTCTCATAGATACCATTAAAAAGTTTCTCAATATTCTTAGAAATATCCTCTTTAGAAGGAAGAAGCTTTTCGTATTGTTTAGGCAATTTATCG